>JAQUUF010000160.1 GCA_028693975.1 Acidaminococcaceae bacterium | reverse complement strand
CTCGGCGTCCACTCAGAAGAAACGGCGATGATTGGCGACAGAATGGATACAGATATTGTGGCCGGAGTAGAAACTGGCATTGATACGGTCTTGGTTCTTAGCGGCGTTACCGATGAAGCGACTATGAGGCGTTTCGCTTATTGTCCGCAGTTGGTATTGAACGGAGTGGGAGATTTAGTACCACAAGGAAAGGAATGAAGTAATGAAGATAGCAAAAAAGGATGCTTTGGCGTGGTTTGAGTTTTTTGCTCAACTGCCCGACGGGGAAACATTGATGACTAAGCAGCAGGAGATTGTTTATGCTACTTTGGCTCAGCTGGAAGCAGTGGTAGTACAGAGGCATAAACAATCACAAGCGAAGATACCACAGCTGAAAACCTTAAAAAACAGAACCTTTTATGTAGGCCCGGACGAGAAATTCCCCCAAGGATGTCGTTCCTGCTTGCTAGGTAGTGGTCTAACTGCTATCCGCAAGACGAATAAATGCAATCTACAGTGTAAGTTCTGCTATGACTATGACGATTGGAATAATTGTGAGCCTGTGGGTGAGGGCTTATGGGTCATCGGCGGCACCAAATTCTATGAGCGGGACTTAGATTTACTGCTAGAGATTTATCCTAAGCCGACAGGCGTAGCGTATGTGTATTTAGAGCCCTTTATGGAAATAGAAAAATATTATAATATTATTCGCAAGTTCCATGACGCAGGAATCTATCAACATTTGTATACCAATGGGACTTTGGCTAACGAAGCCAATCTTAAGGCTTTAGGTGCAGCTGGTTTGAATGAACTGCGTTTTAACTTGGGAGCGTCTAATTGTGCCGATGCAGTTATTGCTAATATTGCTCTAGCCAAGCACTACATACCGCGCGTAGGGATTGAGACTCCTATGACACCTGAATTTTTCGCGGCCTTTACGCAGAAAAAAGAGCAGATATTGGCGACCCAAGTAGATTTTATGAATTGTGCAGAATTACACTTGAATCCCAATAATATTGTTAATTATTGGGGTGAAGAGCTCTACGCCACTAGATTAGGCTATATTTCGCCTATCTGGAGTCGTGAGTTCACCTTCCGCTTGCAGGCTCAGGCGGTGCAAGAGCAGTGGGACTTGGTAGTGCATGATTGCTCTAATGAAACCAAATTTGCTCGTGATTTGAATCAAGGAGTGAGAGAGGGCAAATGGTTTGGGGCTAGTTCTTACGCCAGTGAATTTACGCAAATTCCTTATGAAGTTTTTCTGCCTATTCTGCAAGATGAAGAGATTTGCTTCCTAGAGGAAGAAGAACTGCCGGCAGGCTATAAACCGGGGGAAATGTTGTACTGAGGATTTCACCCTTGCACACTCTTGCGCTCTATGGTATAATCATTGAGCATTAATGTCAGGAAATATTGATGCAGAGAAAAGAGAGGTGTTTAGATAATGAAAGAAAAAATTCATCCGAACTATGGCGAATGCAAAGTTACTTGCGCATGTGGCAATACATTTATGACCGGCAGCGTTAAGAAAGAATTGCGTGTTGATGTTTGCTCTAAATGTCATCCGTTCTTCACCGGTAAACAACGTGATATGTCTGCTCGCGGTCGTATCGAGAAATTTAACAAACGTTACAAAACTACTGAAAGTAAATAAGGTCTACCACAGCAGAGCGGAAGCTCTGCTGTCTTAGTATCTAAAGCAAGAGTGGTATAAATAAGGAGATAGAAAGAAATCATGACTAAACCTAATGTTGGAGGCCAAGCGGTCATCGAAGGGGTTATGATGAGAGGTCCGGGGAAGGTAGCTGTGGCCGTTCGCCAAAGCGATGGTCAAATCGTAGTGGATGCTCATAGCGCCGGGACTATAGGGGATGAATATCCGATTTTAAAAAAGCCTCTACTGCGAGGAGTGGTAGCACTGGGAGAGTCCTTGATCTATGGGATGAAGGCCCTGTCCTATTCAGCGCAGGTCAGTGGCGAAGAAGAAGAACAAATGGATGCCAAAAGCATGGCTATGACTATGCTGGTAGCAGTGGTACTGGCAGTGGGTTTGTTCATCATCATTCCCACTTGGTCTATGCGTTTTTTGCGTAGCTGGACGGAAAATCCCCTTGCTTTGAATCTAAGTGAAGGTATTTTGCGCATGGCTATTTTCTTGGCGTATATTGGTGGTATTTCTCGCTTGGAAGATATCCAAAGAGTGTTTCAATATCACGGAGCAGAGCATAAGACTATCTATACCTATGAGGCTGGACTGCCCCTAGAGGTGGGCAATGTACGTGGTTTTTCTACTTTGCATCCTCGTTGCGGGACTAATTTTCTGATGATTGTGATGATTATCAGTATGTTTGTCTTTAGCTTTTTGGGTTGGCCCAATCTACTGGAGAGAATTTTATCCAGAGTTATTTTGATGCCGGTTATTGCCGGTGTCAGCTACGAGATTATTCGCTATGCCGGCAAGAACATTGACCATCCCTGGGTACGGGCTGCTATTTGGCCAGGCTTGTGCTTGCAGAAGATTACCACTCGTCAGCCCGATGACAGTCAGATTGAAGTTGCTATCGCCGCCTTGAAGGCGGTTCTTCCGGAAGAAGAAAGAATAGAATTAGAAGAAAAGGAATTAAAACATGCTTGATAAATTGCAGGCCGTAGAAGATAAATATATGGACTTGGAAGCCAAAATAAGTGACCCCGAGGTGATTGCTAACCAAGCGGAGTGGCAAAAATGCACCAAAGCTCACGCTAAGATGGCGGACGTTGTAGCGGTTTTCCGTGAATATAAGCAAGTGATGCAGCGTCTTCGCGATGCACAAGAAATTATTGATGCTAATGACGATGCAGATTTGGTCGAAATGGCCCAAGAAGAATTGAAAGAATTGAAGCCTTTGGTGCCGGAGTATGAGGAGAAATTAACTATTTTGCTTATTCCCTCTGACCCCAATGATGATAAGAATGTAATTATTGAAATCCGTGGTGGCGCCGGCGGCGATGAAGCGGCACTTTTTGCCGGAGATTTGTTCCGTATGTACACGCGCTATGCTGATAATATGGGTTGGCGCTGTGAAATGCTGGATTCTTCACCTACCGGGCTGGGTGGGTTCAAAGAGGTTGTTTTCCAGATTAGTGGCAATGAAGTCTATAGCCGCATGAAATTCGAAAGCGGCGTGCATCGCGTGCAGCGGGTGCCGGATACGGAATCTCAAGGCCGCGTACATACGTCGACGGTAACGGTAGCTGTTATGCCTGAAGCAGAAGATGTGGACGTGGATATTAACCCCAAGGACTTGCGCGTGGATGTCTATCGCTCCAGTGGTGCCGGTGGACAGCATGTCAACAAAACTTCATCTGCCGTTCGCATGACGCATCTTCCCACCGGAATTGTGGTACAATGT
>JAQUUF010000159.1 GCA_028693975.1 Acidaminococcaceae bacterium | reverse complement strand
CAGCCACCGCCAATGTTTTATGCGCATTTAAGTAATTCATCTTTTATCCTCCTAAAGACCTGACCCTAACTGACCACTCGGTCAAGATACTAAAATTATAGTTTTTTTATCGCGCAAAGTCAATTTGTTTACAGAAATTTCAAAATTGTGAGCGCAAGCCAAAGTAAGCCGTATCACTGCCGTCAGAGCGTACATTCATAACTTCTCCCAGCAAAGATATTTCGTCCGTCAGCTTATATTCGCCACCGACCCTGACCTTAGCTTCATTAAAATCATATAAATCACTAAAAAGCCGGAACTTGTTACCAAAGGTATAATCCACACCAACACCGAAACTGCCTTCCATAATACCTCCGCGCAGTCCCATTTTGTTATTCCATTTCTTAGCGAGACTAAAATCTAATTTAGTATCATCGCCTATTCTAGCTCCTCCTAGATAAAAAGAAGTGGAATCGCTGACAGGGAACTCAACCCCTGCGTCTACTCGCCATCTTTTGTCCTCACCATGATCATTACCTTTATAAAGTAAATCTACTCTAGGCTTAGCACCGCTGACCACGCCCAAAATTCGATTAGCTTTGTCACTGGTTTCTTTGGCATTTTTAATCGTCGCCTTAAGGTCTTCTTTGGTCTTGGGGTCTCCCACTACTTCTTCCAAATTCTTGGACATAGACTCAATACGAGCGCTAGCAGCCGCCAAGTTCTTGGCCATAACCGCCACATTGCGTCCAGTAGCACCATTATCATCAGCACCGGCAACAATACTGTTCAAATGCTCCGCAACATTATTCATGCGCTGCGCCATAGAACCCATCTGCTGTACCATATTGTTAATCTCACTTTGGTTAGCGATGGCTGTATCGGCCATAACTTTGGTAAAGGTGTTTAAATTATTACTAATATCGCGAGCATTCAAGAAACCTTCCCGCATAGAGCGCTGTACATTCTTATCACCGAATACATTATTAAAAGCATCAGCGATACCTTCTACCTTGGCCAGTACCTTAGCAGAAGAAGCCATAAATTCGTCTAAGCCCTGAGCACGTACACCCTCCACAATCTGCTCATCCTTCACATAATTCACACTAGGATTTTCTTTGGGGTCGATGGTCACAAACTTGGCTCCCATAACGCCATCAGCTCCGACAGAGAACGTGCTGTCATCGGGGATTTTCACATCTTTGTTAATTCCCAAAATAACCTTAACTTTGCTGCCTTCCACCGTGATATCCTTCACTTTGCCGATATTCACTCCGGCAAAACGCACTTCACCACCAGCTTTGAGACCATTAACTTGGTCATACATAACATTGACGGTATAACCACGGCTGGCAAAATTAAAAGCACCCAAGAAAGAGATGATAACCAAAAAGACAACAATACCTGCTAGTGCCGTAGCACCAACCTTAACTTCACTAGAATCTTTAATCACTGGTTTTCCTCCCTTTCTTTTGTGCTTCTAGAAATTGCTCCCCATACATAAAGGCCTTCACCAGTTTATTGGTGCTATTTTTCATCTCTGCTACCGTACCATAGGCCACAATACGGCCTTCGTTCAGCATGGCAACCTTATCTGAGGCCTTAAAAGCCGAAACCATATCGTGAGTTACCAATATAGAAGTTACACCCAAATTATTTTTGGTCTGCACAATCAAATTGCTGATATTATTGGACATAATAGGGTCTAAGCCTGCTGTCGGCTCATCATAGAGCAATATACCCGGATTAAGGGCAATCGCCCTGCCTAAGCTTACTCTCTTCTTCATACCCCCGGATAGTTCAGCCGGATAACTATGCTCCGTGCCCTCTAAGCCTACACTGGACAAAATCCGCTCCACGATGTCGTGTATTTCGTCCTCGCTCTTGTTAGTATGCTGCCTTAGTCCGAAAGCAATATTATCCTCAATATCCAGAAAATCAAAAAGGGCCGAATATTGAAAAACCATGCCCATATTCTTACGCAGCTCATTCCACTGGTCCTCATTAAATTCGGTCACATCGTGACCGTCGATAATTATACGACCGGCGTCTGGCTTCAAAAGGCCTATTAAGAGCTTGAGCACCGTACTCTTACCGGTACCGCTAGGGCCAATGACCGCCAGAGTTTCTCCCTTGGCTACGCTAAAGCTAACTTGGTTCAGCACTACCTTGGGGCCAAAAGCCATATCTACTTTGTCAAAAATAATAATTGGATTGGACACTGCTTCAACCTCCGGTTACATAAAGTATAACCGATAAAAAGTAATTACATACAAATATCAGTATAATAGAAGTCACCACCGACGAAGTAGTAGCAATACCCACGCCTTCTGCACCTTGCTTAGCACGCAAACCTTTGTAACAACCAATAATGGCAATAATTGCGCCAAAGAAGGCTCCTTTAATCATACCACCGATTAAATCCCACGGCTCCATAAAAGTTCTAATAGACGTAATATAAATATTGCTACTAATATCAGCATAATTGGTCGCTACCACACCGCCGCCTATGCTGCCCACGGCATTAGCGAAAATAATCAAAATGGGCAACATCAGCACCATAGCCAAGAACCGTGGTACTACCAAATAAGAAACCGGATTAGTTGCCATTACACGCAAAGCATCTATCTGCTCGGTCACCTTCATCGTACCAATCTCAGCTGCAATAGCAGCACCAATACGTCCTGCTACCACTACACCCGCCAAAACCGGTGCTAATTCACGTCCCATAGCGATAGCTACGACGCCACCTACTGATTCAGCCGCTCCAAAACGAATAAACTCCTTCGCTGTCTGGACAGCCAGTACCATCCCCGTAAACATCGTCGTCATCGCCACGATAGGTAACGAATCTGTACCTAACTTCGCCATTTGCCGCAAAGTTTCTTTGATATTCGCTGTGGCCAAAAACCGCAGTGTGTCCTGTAGCAGTACTACCACTCTGCCTGTACTGACACAGGCCTCATAAACCTCATGGCCTATTTTGTTCTCTATTTTGTTGGTATCAAAGCCCAAAATATTCATACTATCTTCACCACTTGGTTATTCTCCGACTTGCGCCGTTAATTCCAGTTCACCGCTCACAATAAAATTCATAGGGAATTTTTGCTTGTATTTGCTACCGCGCATCATAGCGCCAATATTAGCTGTACCTCTAGCCGCAGCATCTCCTACTTGCTTATCATCCTCTGCCACTACTGGAGGCACTGACTTTTTGCCATACGAGGGCAAAATATCTACTACAATATCGTTATTGCTGTCAGATACATTAAATTCCTGAATAAATTCGTCCAAACTTTTTTTCTTTTCTCCTAAGGTAATCTTATTACCAGCTTCTTCCTGCTTCTTCAACAAATTAACCATCCATCCATAAGCACTGCCACCCCTTACTACCAAATGCATAGGTCCTGGTTTTTGCTTGGAAG
>JAQUUF010000006.1:388-15961 GCA_028693975.1 Acidaminococcaceae bacterium | reverse complement strand
CACCATTAATGCTATGGGTGCTACGGCTACTAGCTTGCCATTCTCCGAGACGCTCTCTGGCGTATCTCAAGGTGTGGTTGATGGCTTAGAAGGCAGTGAATTTACTAATATTGGTACCAAATGCTATGAGCAATGCAAGAACGTAGCAACGACTAAACATTTCTTGGGCACTTGCGGTGTTTATATCTCCCCCAAAACCTTGGCTAAGATGTCTCCTGAAGACCAGAAGATTGTTATTGAAGAGTTTGCTAAGGGCGGCAAAGAAATGACGAAGATTTCTACTGAATCTTATAATAAGGTTTATAAAGAATTACAAGATAAGGGTGTGAAATTCAATGATGTTGACCATCCTGCCTTTACCAAAGCTACAGAAGTAGTGTTTGCCAACATGGAGAAAAATGAAGGTGCAACCCCTGGCATTTACAAGAAATTGTTGGCAGAAGTTGAGAAGATTAGAAAAGCTGCAAAATAATTTTAAGTAGAATAGTTATACTAAATGGTACAGGGGGTTCCTGTACCATTTACTAATTTTTAGGACAGGTGTACATTGATGAAATTTATTTTGAGAAATTTAGAAGAGATTGTTGCGTCTGGTTTTATAATTGTGACAACTGCTTTGGTAGTAATTAATATAGTGATGCGTTATGGCCTTAACTCTGGCTTAGTTTGGACAGAAGAAGTAGCTACGGGTTGCTTCGTCTGGTCGGTATTTATCGGTGCGGCGGCTTGCTTTAAGCATCGTGGTCATGTAGGCGTGGATATTTTGGTCAACCATCTGCCACCAACTGCCCAAAAGAATTTACATTTGTTAATGGATATGCTCTTAGTGGTACTTAATAGCTATATGACCTATTTAGCTGTTTTGTATATTAGTACTACCTATACGAAGAAAACACCGGTGTTAGGTGTTTCTTCCGCCTATATAAGTGTTTCCGTGCTTATTTGTTTTGTATTGATGACCTTTTATTCTATTTATTTTGTTTATGAAGATCTGAGAGGAAAGGAGACAATAGAAGAATGATTGCTTATATTCCTGTATTATTAGTCTTCCTTTTATATTTTTCCGGTATTCCTATTGCCTTTGCGCTCTTTGGTGCGACAGCCTCTTATTTTACTTTTTTTGATTTTAGCTCTCCGACGCATTTAATCTTCCAAAGAATTATTTCCAGCACCCAATCTTTCCCTCTATTGGCGATACCATTTTTCATTATGGCCGGTTCCATCATGAATTATGCTGGTATTAGCGATAAGTTAATGAAGTTTACCGATGTCCTAATGGGACACTTGACTGGAGGCATGGCGCAGGTTAATGTCCTGTTAAGTTTGCTTATGGGTGGTGTTTCCGGCTCTGCTAATGCGGACGCTGCTATGCAGAGTAAGATGCTGGTGCCGGAGATGGAAAAACGTGGTTATTCCCGTGCATTCTCAGCCGCTATTACAGCAGCATCTTCTGCGGTTACTCCAGTTATTCCGCCCGGCATTAATCTAATTATTTATGCTCTTATCGCCAGCGTATCAGTTACCAAGATGTTTATGGCCGGCTATGTGCCAGGTGTCTTGATGTCATTGGCTTTAATGGTAGTAGTCGCTCGAATTTCTAAAAAACGTGGTTACAAACCCTCACGCGCGAAGAGAGCGAGCCTGAAAGAAATTATGGTGCAGCTCAAAGATTCTATCTGGGCACTGCTCTTTCCCTTTGGCATTATCGCAGGGTTGCGTATGGGTATGTTCACTCCTTCGGAAGCTGGAGCTGTAGCGGTAGTGTATTGTATCTTTGTTGGCAGCATTATATACAAAGAATTACAATGGTCTCATGCTTGGCCTATTTTGAAGGAAACTATTTATGGCACCAGTGCCGTTGTCTTAATCATCGTGGCAGCTTCTTTCTTCGGTTACTATATGAACTGGGAGAGAATCCCCCAGCATTTGACCAGTGCAATGCTAGACTTTACGCAAAATAAATACGTTATGTTGATGCTGATTAATGTTTTGCTTTTGGTTCTGGGCATGTTCCTAGAAGGTGGTGCAGCACTTATCATCTTGGCTCCTTTGCTGGTGCCGGTAGTGACCAAGCTAGGCGTTAATCCTGTCCATTTTGGCTTAATCTGTATCGTTAACATTATGATTGGCGGACTTACGCCACCCTTTGGCTCAATGATGTTCACAGTATGTGCTATAACCAAGACGCCTTTGTCGCAATTCTTTAAAGAAGTTGTACCGTTTATTCTAGCCTTATTAGCGGTATTGTTAGTGGTAACTTATTGTGAACCCTTGGTAATGTTCTTACCAAATCTCTAGGAGGTGGCTTATGGAACAATATATTATGGCGTTAGACCTAGGTACTACCAGTTGCCGCTGTATTTTGTTTAACCATACCTCGCAGATTGTCAGCGTAGCACAAAAAGAGTTCAACCAGTATTACCCTCAACCTGGCTGGGTGGAGCATGATGCAGAAGAAATTTGGGCGGCGCAACTAGGGCTTATCTACGAAGCTTTGGAGAAAATTGGTGCCACCATGGAGCAGGTAGCCGGTATTGGTATCACCAATCAGCGTGAAACTACAGTCGTATGGGACAAAGCGACAGGACGGCCTATCCACAAGGCTATTGTCTGGCAATGTCGTCGTACTGCGGAATATTGCGACAGCCTGAAAGAGAGGGGCCTAGGTGCGGCAATCACTGCCAAAACAGGTCTTGTGCCGGATGCTTACTTTTCGGCTACCAAGCTCAGGTGGATTTTGAACCAAATGCCGGGAGCTTTGGCGGCAGCCCGAGCGGGCAAATTGCTTTTTGGCACGATAGATAGTTGGATTATTTGGAAGCTGACTGGCGGTAAAGTACATGTCACCGATTATTCCAATGCTTCGCGCACCATGATGTTTAATATTCATACCCTGCAATGGGACGATGATTTGTTGGAAGAATTTAATATACCCAAATGTATGCTGCCCGAAGTATGCCCTTCTAGTTGTATTTATGGTACTTCTGCGGCTAAGCTGACTGGAACTGAGGTGCGTATTGCAGGTGCGGCCGGTGACCAACAAGCGGCTTTGTTCGGACAAGCCTGCTTTAGTGCTGGTGAAGTTAAGAACACTTACGGTACCGGTGGCTTCATGTTGATGAACACAGGCAACAAAGCGGTGAATTCCTATAACGGTTTGATTACCACTATTGCTTGGGGCTTGGATAATAAGGTGGAATATGCTTTGGAAGGCTCCATCTTTGTAGCCGGTGCAGCCATCCAATGGCTACGTGATGAATTAGGTATCATTCGTACTGCTTCCGAAACAGAAGCTTGTGCCCAAGCAGTAGAGTCAGCTAATGGCTGTTATGTAGTACCAGCCTTCGTAGGGCTGGGAGCACCTTATTGGGACCAATATGCTAGAGGCTCTATTCTAGGCTTGACTCGTGGAGTTAATAAAAATCATATCGTGCGTGCTACTTTGGAATCCTTGGCGTATCAGGTCTACGATGTATTGACGGCTATGGAAGAAGACAGCGGACTTAAGCTGCAATCCATCAAGGTTGACGGTGGAGCCTGTGCCAATAACTTCTTGATGCAATTCCAGAGTGATACATTAGGCGTACAAGTGGAACGGCCGGAATGTATTGAGACCACAGCCTTGGGGGCCAGCTATTTGGCAGGCTTGGCGGTAGGTTTCTGGTCAGGACAAGAAGAAATAATTAACAATCATAAAATTGCTAGAACATTTAATCCGGCTATGAGTGCAACAACTAGGAGTGAGTTGCTTAGTGGCTGGCACAAGGCGGTCGGCCGTGCAAGAGAATGGGCAGAGTAATAGTAATGCTCAGCAGAGGCTTGCAAATAAACTAATGAAAATTAAATTCCGTATATAGGAAGAGAGAAAGTCGAGTCTATCGCTCTGGCTTTCTCTCTTTTTCTATAGAAGGGAACAATATATTGGAGTGTTGGTTAAAATAGCAGTATTTAAGTAGATAATAGTAAAAAGTACGGAGAATATTACAAGCCAAGCAGACTAGGTTTCTGTTATAATAATAGAAATAGGTATATCTGTCAAACAGGGTGCGGAGGCTTAGCATTCCCAAAATATTCAGGTGGGAATGAACATACATCTTGCAAAACAAATTGAGCCAGAGCGAGTGTGTATCTCCCCATGTGAGTAGCTATCCCGTGGAAAGGAAGTGTAAGCATGAGTAGTAATGATACAAATAATTTAGATATGCTGAATTCGCAGACAGAGATTAACCCAGAACTTTTTAATATGATGCCAGGAGGTATCGCTGTTTATGTCATAAAACCAAATGAAGCGGTTAAACTCATATATTTTAATGATGGGGTTTGCGAGATTTCGGGCTCGACAAGAGAAGAAATAATAGCGGGCTGCGCAACTGATGTATGCCGCGCAATTGATGAGGATGCAGTTAAGACGTTGAGTGCGGTTAAAGAAGCGATATCTAAGAGCAAGCGGGTCAATACTTGCTACCGTACAGCAACGAAAGAAGGGCAACTTAAATATATCCAACTTAGCATTAATGTACGTGTCCTGGGAAATGACGAAACACGAGTATACGCTATTTATAATGATATTACCGAGCAAAAAGAAACGGAAATGGCACTTCGGGATCAACAAGACAAGCTGCGTATCGCAACGGAAAATGCAGATATATCTTTTTGGACTTATGATTATGCAAGTAGAGCGATTATAACAACGGCTTCTTCCAAAAAAATGCACAGTGATGTAGAGCGAGTCGAACATGTTCCTGACTCTCTTATTCAATCAGGTTATGTTCACCGAGACTCCATAGCGGATTTTAAAGAACTGTATGTGAAGCTCGCTGGCGGTGCCCCAACCGCATCAGGAGATTTTTGGTTTCAAACAAAAGATAGAAGTGGTTGGTGGTGTGAACACATTGATTATACGAATTTCTTCGATGCGCAAGGAACGCCGATTTACGCTCATGGTATAGGTAGGAATGTTACTGCTATTAAAAAGGCAGAACTAAAATACCAAGAGGAAATGGACTATGCTCAAGCCACGCAAAGTGAAAAATTGTTAGCAAGGGTGCGCTGCAATCTTACGCAGAATAGTGTGGAGAGTTATATTGGCAAGGACAATATAACTATCTCGATTGAAGGTGGTGCCTATGATGCGGAGTTAGAGAAGTTAGCAGAAACTGGTTTTACCACAAAGGATAAGCAATTGCTGGAGAGTTTTCTTAATCGCGAACGTATAATACAAGCCTATTCTAATGGGGAGTCGCAGCATAGTATAGATTATAGACGAAAGACGAATGACGGCAATATTATCTGGGTTAAAACCACGGTGAAAATATATAGAAACCCAAAAACGGATGATATTATGTCTTTTCAGTATACCTATGACATTAACGATGAGAAGATTAAAGAAGGAATTATTGAAGCGGTCAGTTCTTTGGAGTATGACTTTATTGCATATATTGACCTAATAAAAAACTGTGCGAAAACTTATACGGGAGGGGAAGACTACTCCATCCGTCCTATTCCCTTTTGTGATGATTATGTACAAGAAGTGAAGAGGCTATGTCATACAGAGGTACTTCCGGGTGATAGAGAGAGAGCTATTCATAATATGATGCCGGAAACCATCAGAGAACATCTAAAAAAGCAAAAAATGTTTTCTGCTGTTTATTCTGGGCGGGATAGTCATGGGAAAATTGTCAAAAAGAGAATTCAATATGCGTATCTTAACGAAGAGGCACAACAGGTAATAATGACACGCATTGATGTAACAAATATGCTGGAAGTGCAGCAGCAACAACAACAAAATTTGGAGACTGCTCTGGTGGCAGCCAAACAGGCTAGCAGTGCTAAAAGCGATTTTCTCTCGCGCATGAGCCACGAAATTCGCACGCCAATGAATGCTATAATCGGTATGTCCACGATTGCAGCTCAATCAATTGGAGACGATGCCCAAGTGGCAGACTGTATTGGTAAAATCGGAATTTCCGCTCGCTTTCTGCTTTCGCTTATCAATGATATTCTCGATATGAGTCGTATCGAAAGCGGCAAAATGCTTCTGAAAGCGGAAAAAATACCGTTTGAAGAGTTCGTGAATAGTATCAACTCTATTTGTTATACGCAGGCACAGACAAAAGAGATAGACTATGAGTGTATTGTAGATCCGAGTGTGGAGGACTATTACATAGGGGATGCGACGAAACTACAACAGGTGCTAATAAATATTTTGTCCAATGCTGTTAAATTTACACCGTTACAAGGCAGGGTGGTATTACATGCTCGCCAAGTGCGCAAGAGTGAAAATTTTGCAGTGCTTCGTTTTGTAATATATGATACTGGTCGAGGAATATCAGAGGAGTTTATACCACATTTGTTTGATGCTTTCTCGCAAGAAAGTTCTGGTACTACTACACAGTATAGTGGAATAGGTTTGGGCCTTGCTATCTGTAAAAACTTGGTAGATTTGATGGATGGCAATATAGGTGTCCGCAGCATTGAGGGTGCCGGTACAGAATTTACCGTAGACGTCAAACTTGGAATCACAGCAGAATCCAGAACCAGATACCTTAATCAACAATATTATAATTTTTCTAAGCTCAAAGCATTGGTTGTTGATGATGATGAAATTATCTGTGAGCATGCAGTCATTACCCTAAAGGAAATGAGCATAGCAGCTGAATGGGTAAGCAGCGGTGCCCAAGCGATAGAGTGTATAAGTGCAAACTTGAACAGCGGAAAATATTATGATCTTGTGTTACTTGATTGGAAAATGCCAGAAATGGATGGAATTGAAACAGCACGAAGAATACGCCAAATCGTCGGTCCTGAAGTTACCATTATAATTATGACCGCATACGATTGGGCGAGCATTGAGTATGAAGCCAAGCTTGCAGGAATTAATTTGCTTATGAGCAAGCCAATGTTTAAATCCAATCTCATATCTGCTTTTGAAAAAATATTGGGCAGACAAAGAGAACACGATACCGTCATTACTGAAGACTTCAAGTTTGAGAGTCAGCGAATATTATTGGCGGAGGATCACCCGCTTAATGTAGAAGTGGCAAGAAGACTATTAGAGCGCAAGGGATTAGTTGTGGACCATGCCGAGAACGGACTTAGGGCCTTGGAGATGTTTGCTACCTCCCCGTTGGGCTACTATGATGCAATTTTAATGGATATTAGAATGCCGCAGATGGATGGTCTGCAGGCAGCAAGTTCAATTCGTCATCTGTCCAAACCAACTGCCAAAACTATTCCCATCATCGCTATGACTGCAAATGCTTTTGAGGAAGATATCACTAAGTCAAAAGCGGCTGGAATGAATGCACATTTAGTAAAGCCGATAGATTCAGGACTGCTTTATCAGACGCTGTATGATTTTATGTACGGGGAGAAGAACCCATTTGGGAAAGAGAAAAGCCGCAGAACATGATAGCTCTGCGACTAGGCAAAAAACGCTAAGCAAAAAGCAGAAGCCGAGGCTTCTGCTTTTTGCCTGTCAGGAGAATATTATTTTTTCTTTTGCAATTTTACTGCTAGGGGCATGGACCAGCCTTCGTGGTCGGTATGCAGTAAATGCTCTGCGGCTTCTGAGCCAGGTTTTTCTAAAAACTGTCCATAAAGCTCTTGAATAACAGGATTGTCATAAGAGTTGCGGAGGGCATCTTTTTTGTCGAGGGCATATAATGTTTCGCTGCGTTTGGTTGCCAATTCTTCGTCTTGCAGGCTGATAGGCTGGCCGCCGCCGCCGACACAGCCGCCTGGGCAGGACATAACTTCCACAAAATCGTACTGCACTTCCTTGGCAATCAAGGCTTCCATTAGCTTGCGAGCGTTAGCTAAGCCGCTGACAACAGCACAGCGTACAGTGGCTTGCCCCAAAGAATAAGTGGCTTCTTTCCAAGCTTTTTCACCACGGACTGCTTGGAATAATTCGTCTTTGGGTGCTTGGCCGGTTACGAAATAATAGGCACTGCGCAGAGCAGCTTCCATGACGCCGCCGGTAGCACCAAAAATGACACCGGCTCCGGTAGCAGTACCAAGGGGCGAATCAAAAGGTACTGCTGTTAAGTCTTGGGGCAGGATATTCTCGGAGCGAATCATGCGGATTATCTCTCTGGTAGTAATGGATGCATCGACATCAGCAACACCATTGCGAGCCATGGTGGGTAGGGCGCACTCGGCTTTTTTGGCCAAACAAGGCATTACTGAGACCGAGTAAATATCGGCCGGATTTACCCCGATGCTTTGGGCAAACCAAGTCTTGGTAACGGCGCCAAACATTTGCTGTGGAGATTTGGAAGAAGAGAGATATTTGACATACTGCGGATACTGAGATTTCATGAATCTGACCCAAGCAGGGCAGCAAGAAGTAAACATAGGGAATTCTTGTAGCTCTCCTGCGTTCAAGCGCTGCAAGAGCTCGGTGCTTTCTTCCATGATAGTTAAGTCAGCAGCAAAGCTAGTGTCAAAAACATAATCAAAACCGATTTGTTTGAGTGCAGCGACGATGGTTTCGGGTGATACTGGAGTTTCGCCTGTTTGCAAGGTAGCGCCAAGTGCGGTTCTGACAGCAGGGGCTACTTGAATAACCGTAACTTTTTGCTTAGCCGCCAAGGCCGCGAAAACGCCATCAGTGTCATCACGTTCGCGTAAAGCCTCTACAGGACAGTGGGTGATACATTGACCACAGAGTACGCAGTCTGCTTGCTTGATAACTCTATTGTGAGAAACGTCAATTGTTGTCCGTGAGCCGGTGCCGCTTACATCCCACACGCCCAGCGATTGGACTTTTTCGCATACTTGCACACAGCGCATACATTTAAGACATTTGCGTGGATTGCGGAAAAGGGGGAAAGTAGTGGTCCAATCAGTAATGATAGGAGCTTTGGGTTGCATATCGGCATAAAGAGTACCTTTGATACCTAAGTCGTTAGATATTTTTTGCAATTTGCAATTACCGCTGCGTGAGCAGATGGCGCAGCGACAATCATGCTGGGACAAGATTAATTCCACGTTGATTTTGCGAGCTTGTCTAGCACGTGGGGAATTAGTATGTATTTTCATACCTTCTCTTACAACATTACTGCAAGAGGGTACCAGCTTGGCTTCACCTTCTACTTCTACAGAGCAGACGCGACAAGCACTGATTTCATTAAGATCCTTGAGGTAGCACAGGCTAGGAATATTAATGCCAATAGCTTGAGCTGCTGCGATAATTGTTGTGCCAGCAGGCACGCTGACAGGGGTATCGTTGATTGTTAAGTTTACCATTGTTGCTTGCGACCTCCTTTGAAGATGCCGTAGCCAAAATGGTCACAACGTAAGCATCTTGCTGTTTCTTGGATAACTTCTTCCTGCGACATACCATCTTTGGCCAAAGCAAAGCTGCAAATTTGGTCTTTGTCAAAATGATTACGCAGATTGACTCTGCCGCAAGCGGGCGAATTGGTCAGATGAGGCGCAGGAATTTCAATGTCGGTAGTAATGATGTGGTGGAAGCCTAAATAGCTGTCGATATTGGCGGCAGCGACTTTGCCTGCTGCCACGGCACGAATAACAGTAGCTGGACCGGTTACAGCATCACCTCCGGCAAATACTTTGGTACTATTCGGGATGAAAGTATTGTTGAGAGCATTAATGGTCCCATGTTCTATGGGCAATACTTGCTCAAAAGGCCGTGCATCAATGGATTGGCCGATGGAAACGATGATAACGTCGCATTCCAAACGGAACTCAGGGCCTTGGGCATTGTAAGGCTTGGGCCTATCGCCTGAGCCATATTCACCAATGATTTGAGGTTTGGTCCACAAGGCGGTAACATGGCCGGTGGCGTTATGCTCAATGCGAGATGGGGCTTGTAGGGGCAGTATTTGACAGCCCTCTGCGATAGCTTCACCAACTTCTTCTTCTAAGGCGGTCATATCATTGATACGACGGCGATAGACGCAGGTTACTGAAGCGGCACCGAGGCGCAGTGCTGTCCTGCTAGCATCCATAGCAACATTACCGCCACCTATAATGCAAACACGTTTGTTGCTCAGGTCGACGGGATGGCCTTCGCCCAAATCGCGCAGCATTTGTACGGCAGAAAGAACACCAATGCTGTCTTCTCCCTCAATGCCCAGTTTCTTATCATTATGGGCACCGATGGCAATATAGAGAGCATCATAATCTTGCTCAACAGCCGCAAATTCCAAATCTTTACCAATAGAAGTATTAAGCTTGACCTGGACACCGGCCGAGAGAATATAGTTAATATCGGCATCTAATTGTTCTTGAGGCAGACGATAGCGAGGAATGCCGTAGCGCAGCATGCCGCCCAGAGCAGGTCTTTGGTCATAAACAGTGACAGAGTGACCCATCAAAGTGAGGTAGTAAGCAGCAGTAAGACCGCAGGGACCACCACCTACGATGCCAATTTTCTTACCGGTGGCAGCAGCAGGGGCAGGAGCTTGGTTGAGGGTAGAATTATCAGCAGCAAAACGTTTGATACCGCAAATGTTGATCGCATCGTCAATCATACCGCGGCGGCAATGGGCTTCACAAGGATGTTCACAAACATAACCACAGACCGTAGGGAAAGGATTATCATTGCGAATTAAGGCCATAGCATCGTCATAACGCTTAGCTTCCACTAAGGCAATGTAGCCGGGAATATCAATATCGGCAGGGCACATAGCCACGCAAGGGACGGGGAGTTGATGCTGCGAAAGGCAGCGCCCGGTATTAATATGTGATTCATAATCTTCTTTGAAGCCACGGAGGCCTTGTAGCACCATTCGCGCTGCTTCATAGCCAATGGCGCAATCGGCCGTAGCTTCAATGACTGTAGCTGTTGTTTCGATGAGCTCTAAGTCTTTGGAAGTGGCTTCACCATCGAGAATTTTTTCTATAAGAATAGTTAGCTGGCCTAAGCCAATACGACAGGGCACGCATTTGCCACAGGTTTGAGCATGACATAGCCGTAAAAAAGCAAGAGCCATATCTACAGGACATACATCCGGTGGACTGGCTGCAATACGGTTCTCCATCTCGCGATACAAGGTTTGCATAACCTTTTCTCCCTGAGAGGGGGTTACAATGGATAAACGACTCATTAAGTAATCACTCCTTAAAAAAGATGTAGTGCTATTATACTATATTTTGGGGATGTGTATAGTGAAATATACGTGATTTTGTGGTATTAAGTCAATAAGAGAGAAGTTTAAACTAATAAGCCGTAGTGAAAACGCTAAATAGTTCTTTTGGCCATGCAGATTGTTGCATCCCAAGTAAGTTTGCTTTTTTTTGCACAATGGTAAAATTTCTTGTATAATATATCTGTATATTGGCAAATTTTGAGGAATAGGTGATAGTTTTGGTAATTCAGCTGCAAAGTATTCTTCATTCCATTGGAATTTTAGATATTATTGATATCTTAGTCGTTGCGTTTTTTCTAAATAAAGTGTATCAGATGCTAGAAAACACCCGTGCCGCTTCTTTGGTGAAGGGTTTGTTTGTGCTGCTGTTAGCGACGTTAGTCAGCAAATGGTTGAACCTGTATGTAATTAATTGGATTCTGGAAAAATGTATGACCGTGCTAATGATTGCGTTGCCGATAGTTTTCCAGCCCGAATTACGCCGAGCATTGGAGCAAATTGGCCGCGGTAAATTGTTCCGCAAAAGCACTGTATTGAACGAATTACAGGTAGAAAATATGTTGGAGGCTGTAGCTACGGCGGCAGATGATTTGTCGCGCCACCGTATAGGAGCCTTGATAGTATTCGAAAGGGAAACCGGCTTAACGGACTTTATTGAGACCGGTATTCAAATCGATGCTTTAATTACCGCAGAATTATTTGAGAATATTTTTATTCCTAATACACCCTTGCATGATGGTGCTGTTATCATTCGTGGTGACCGCATCCAAGCAGCTGGCTGCATTCTGCCTTTGACGGAGGCACGCAATCTGAGTCAGGAATTGGGTACGAGGCATAGGGCGGCTATTGGTATGAGCGAGCAAAGTGATGCGCTTGTACTGGTAGTAAGCGAAGAAACAGGAACTATTTCATTGGCGCGTGGCGGCAGTCTCCAGAGGTATCTGACTCATCAAGACGTGATTTCGCTCTTGGAGCCGATTATGAGTCAGCCGATGCTCAACTGGCGTGATACTGTCTTGGATAAGCTAAAGAGCCTGCAGAGGGTGCAAACTAAGAATAAGCAGGAGGATAACAAGAATGCCAAGTAATAATAACAAAGTTAACTCTTGGACAGTACGCATTATTGCCTTTCTTGTGGCCTGTGGATTGTGGCTCTATGTTATGAATGAGCAGAATCCTCTCACCAATAGAACGTATACAGTTGCTTTGGGCAAAGAGAATTTAAGCTCTAAGATGGTAGTTCTAGATATGCCAGAGAGTGTACGAGTGAAGATTTCGGGTCCGAGGGCGGCCTTATCTTCTTTGTCCGAAGAATCAATTCAGGCTTATGTAGATTTTAGTACAGCGACGAAAGGCCGCAATATGTATAATGTTCGTGCCCGCTCGGCGGTGGGGGATGTAATTGAGATATCTCCCAGTCTGTTGCAGTTGGATGTGGATGAGGTGTCGGAAAAATTAGTAGAAGTAGAACCACGTATAGTGGGAGTGCCGGATTCGGGAATTACAGTAGGTAAGTTGAATGTAGACCCGATTCGTGTTACTATTAAAGGCGCTGCTTCTAAGCTAGCTAATGTAGACAAAGTGGTAGTGTTGGTAGATATCAGCAACAAGGAAAAGAATTTTGAAGAAGAAGACAATGTAGTAGTGCTGGGTAAAGACGGCAGACAGATGCAAAATTTTGTTTTGATGCCAGCCAAGGTCAAGGTATCAGCAGTGGTATTGAAGCAATTAGCTACAGCTAATGTGCCTATCAAAGCAGAATTATCCGGCAATTTGCCTACTGGTTTTGCTGTGGAGAGTGTTACTTTGAAACCTACCAGCATTAAATTAACGGCAGAGCCCAAGATATTGGGTAGCATTTCTGAGATTAAAACAGCTCCGGTGGTGCTAGACAAATTGACGGGGGATGTGGAAGTTGAGATGCCTCTGAGTATCCCAGACAAAGTTTTGGCAGAGCAGCATAGTGTGGTCGTTAGTATTAAGCTCAAACGTATAGAGGCGCCGCCTCTGGAGATAGGAGAGAAAAAGAATTGAAATTAAAACTAAATAATGTGCGTGTAGCGGTGACCAATAACAAAGCGTTGTTGGACATCGTTGCCCACAAATTGTATGTGGATAAAAAAAATATTAGTAAAATCACTATTTTGCGACGTACAGTAGATGCACGTCGCAAAAATAATATCTGTTTGGTTTACAACTTGGCCCTAGACTTGGCTCTGTCCCAAGAACAAGGTGCCAAATTACTCAGCTACCATAAGGAGCTGACACCTTATAAGCCACAAGCTTGGCCAGAATTGGCAACAGGTACGGAAGAGTTGACAGGGCAGCCTATTGTTGTGGGCTCGGGGCCGGCAGGCTTGGTGGCGGGCTTGATTCTAGCACAAGCAGGGTACCAACCTCTTATTCTAGAGAGAGGCAAAGCTCTGGCACAGCGAGTGACCGATGTGGAGAATTTCTGGCGCAATGGTAATTTTGACCCGACCAGCAATGTGCAGTTTGGAGCCGGTGGAGCAGGAACCTTCTCTGATGGCAAGCTGACCACTAGAGTCAATGACCCGGTAATGGCACATATTCTGCAATGCTTTGTCGAGGCTGGAGCTCCGGCAGATATCCTCTACGAGCATAAACCACATGTTGGTACAGACCAATTGCGCAAGATGGTGACGGGTCTGTTGCAAGAAATAGAACGCTTGGGTGGCAGTGTGCGTTATGAAGCACAGGTTACTGACTTGCGCCTTATGGGGCAGCAGGTAACTGGTGTGCAATTAGCATCGGGTGAAGTCATCAGCAGTAATGCTGTTATCCTAGCCTGTGGTCATAGTGCCAGAGATACTTATGCTATGTTAGATCGTCATAAGGTGGCTCTAGAAGCGAAGGCCTTTGCTATTGGTGTAAGAGTAGAGCATGAGCAGAAACTGATTAACCAAGCTCAATATGGAGCTATGGCAGACAATCCTAAGCTAGGAGCGGCTGATTATGCACTGGTCTATCACGATAAGGATAGGCAGCGCACAGCTTATTCTTTCTGCATGTGTCCTGGTGGACAAGTGGTGGCAGCAGCGTCAGAGACTGGCGGCGTGGTAACGAATGGTATGAGTCAGCATGATAGAGCTAGCGGCTTGGCCAACAGTGCCTTGGTGGTGAATGTGACGCCGGCAGATTTTGGGTCTGGTGTGCTGCAAGGTATTGAGTTTCAAAGACGTTATGAGCAATTAGCTTATACAGCAGGGGGCTGCGATTATCGAGCACCGGCGCAGAATATTAAGAGCTTTATGACAGGTAGTACACCGACTCTGGCAGCAGGCTTTACTCCTAGCTACAAGCCAGGACTAGTGGCGGCAGAGCTGAGCAAGATATTACCGCCTTATGTGGTGACTACCTTGCAGGCAGGGATTACCTATTTTGGCAGGCGTGTGGCAGGATTTGACCAAGATGGTATTTTGACTGGGGTGGAGACACGGACGTCATCCCCGGTACGCATACTGCGCAGTGAGAGTGGGCAATCCTTGAGCCATGCTAACCTCTACCCGGCTGGTGAAGGAGCGGGGTATGCCGGTGGCATCATGAGTGCCGCGCTAGACGGCTACCATCAAGCAGCTAAGATTGTGGCAAGGTTCGGCAAATAACCTCTCCGTCTGTTCGCCTGCTCACAGACACCTCTCCTTACAAGGCGAGGCACAAACACAAGCCCTAACAGAAGTGGCAGTAAAGGCTCTCCTTACAAGGAGAGCTGGCGCCGTAGGCGACTGAGAGGTTGGCAAATAAAAAAGAGCAGGCGCATAGCGTCTGCTCTTTTGTTGTAGATGTTACATTGCCAAGAAGTCTTGAATGAATTGATGTACGATTTTCTCGTCAGTTGCCCAAGAGGTACAGATACGGCATACTACCATATCATCGGGCAGATTAGCCCAGAGGGCAATCTCATACTTGGCGGCAATCTTCTCATATAGTGCTCGTGGCATGATAGGGAATTGCTGATTGGTGGCTGATTCGGTCAGCACATGGAGATTCTTGGCCCAAATTGCATCACGGATGAGCATGGCCATGTTGATAGCATGGCGACAAATATCAATATAGAGATTATCGGTAAAGAGAGTTTCGAACTGGATGCCAATGATGCGGCCTTTGGCTAAGACGGCGCCGGCACCTTTCATAATAGTGAAGAAGTCTTCTTTGAGAGCGGGATTGAGGATGACAGCGGCTTCGCCTAAGAGAGCGCCGCATTTGGTACCGCCGATATAGAAGATATCGCAGAACATTGCTAGGTCGGATAGCTTCACATCATTACCGTCAGCGGCTAAGCCGTAGCCCATGCGTGCACCGTCGATAAAGAGGTACAGGCCATATCTTTGGCAGGTACCATACAAATCTTTTAACTCATGCTTATAATACAAGGTGCCGATTTCTGTCGGCTGGGAGATATAGACCATTTTGGGTTGTGCCAAATGTTCGC
>JAQUUF010000006.1:0-378 GCA_028693975.1 Acidaminococcaceae bacterium | reverse complement strand
CCTGAAGATATTCCAACTGTGCTTCTTCTACTTGCTCTGCGGTGAGTTTGCCGTTTTTGCTAGGCAGAGCGATGACCTTGTGTCCTGTCCGCTCAATGGCACCGGCTTCGTGGGTGTTAATATGACTGGGAACAGCACCATAGACTGCTTGGTGTGGACGCAGCATAGAGCCGATAATAGTAAGGTTAGTCTGGGTACCGCCAACGAAGAAGTGAACGGCTGCATCAGGTCTGTTGCAGGCCTTGCGAATCAGCTTGCGAGCATTATCACAATGGGGGTCAAAGCCGTAGCCCGTGGTTTGCTCCATATTAGTTTCTTGCAGTTTGGCCATAATGCTAGGATGACAGCCTTCGGAATAATCGTTAACAAATGAATACA
>JAQUUF010000158.1 GCA_028693975.1 Acidaminococcaceae bacterium | reverse complement strand
TGCTCCACCTTTTTCTGCCAAAACCTTAGTGATTGCAGCAGTTAAGGTAGTCTTGCCATGATCTACGTGACCGATGGTGCCAATGTTAACATGGGGTTTAGTTCTTTCAAACTTTTGTTTAGCCATTAAAATACCCTCCCTACATCCTTTTAATTTTAAAAAAAACCTCATTTAAGAGGTTTTATTGTTAATTGGTGGCGGCACACGGATTTGAACCGCGGACACGCCGGGTATGAACCGACTGCTCTAGCCAACTGAGCTATGCCGCCAATTAAGTAATGCTTACTACAGTGATGGAGCTGATGACCAGGATTGAACTGGTGACCTTATCCTTACCAAGGATACGCTCTACCGACTGAGCTACATCAGCAATGGTTGCGGGGGCTGGACTTGAACCAACGACCTTCGGGTTATGAGCCCGACGAGCTACCAGCTGCTCCACCCCGCGATATTATGGTGGAGAGGGAAGGATTCGAACCTTCGAAGCCAGAGGCGGCAGATTTACAGTCTGCTCCCTTTAACCACTCGGGAACCTCTCCGTTGTACTTATGGAGCTGGCGAAAGGAATTGAACCCTCAACCTACTGATTACAAGTCAGTTGCTCTACCAATTGAGCTACGCCAGCGTCATTTTAGTAACATGACAATTATATAGAATGGTTGAGAAGTTGTCAAGAAAAATTTCAACTTTAGTAATATTTTGTACAAACTTACAGGTAAAAGTACCAAATTGTGAAGGCTGCAAGGAATATTCTGTAATATGCGAAGCTAGTTAGAGTGTATTTATGCATAAATTTCAAAAACCAGACAATAGAAAAATATGCCACTATAAATGCCACAACAAAACCAATAGCAAGAATAGCTATATCGCCACTATGCAAAGACCCCATATTCTTGAGTAAATCGTAAATACAAGCCATAAACATCAAAGGCACTGCTATAATGAAAGAAAAATCTGCAGCGGCTTTGCGGTTAACTCCTACAAATAGAGCACCTGCCAAAGTAGAGCCACTGCGTGAAAACCCAGGCCACAAAGCAAAAATCTGGTAGGCACCAATCAGCGCTGCTTGTCGCAGCGATAATTTATCAACGTCTGTTAACAAGTACCCTTCTCGTCCTTTGATATAGCGTTCTGCCGCCATCATAAGCAGTGAGCCTAGCAACAAACCAATTGCCACCGTAAAGGGAGAAAACAAATAAGTTTTAATAAGCTTATGCGTCAAAAACCCAATTAAAGCAACAGGAACTATACCAGCCAGAACATGCCAAGCACTAAGACCTCTATCAACACGCCAACCTTCTTTGGTGAAGAAGTGTAAAAACTTTTGTTTGTAAAGCACTAGAACGGATAAAATGGCCCCTAGTTGGATAAAAACATCGAACACATTAGCCAAATCACCTTGAAAGCCCAAAACATGCCCTACGATTATCATATGTCCTGTAGAAGATACCGGCAGAAACTCTGTCAGCCCCTCAACTACACCGACGATAACGGCTATTAAATTTTGATCCATTATGACATCCCTTTCACACCACGGCTCATGCTACTCATAAGAAGCGCCGCCCTAAGATTTTACCACATAATCGCTTAAGATGCCACAACTAAACACCAAATTATATATTTTTTCCCATTTTATTTGATGAATTTGCTAGTAATTGGTCCAAAACCACCCTATCAGTAGCAAAAGCCAGCTCGGGAGTGCTGCGCAAATCAGACCAAATATAATCTACGGCATCATCGCCGGCCCGAGTCGTACCGCCTACAACTTTAGTTGTAAACCAAATGCCAACAGTATGCTGCTCCGGATTGTGGAAATTAGAATGAACTGCGTAAACAGACAGCGGCTCTATAACCAAACCAGTCTCCTCCAGAGCCTCCCGTTTAACAGCGTCTCTTACATCCTCATCATATTCCACATAACCGCAGGGTATACACCACTTATTAGGCACCGTAGTATCTGGGGCTCTTTTGACCAAGAGGATTTTACCCTGTTCATTAAGTATAATAGCCGCTACTCCTACAACAGGATTTTCATAGTTAATACGGCCACATTTAGTGCAACATAACCTATCCATTCCATAAGCAAATTTATAGACTAAAGGACCACCGCACACGGGACAGTAAAAAAATCGTTGTTTAGACATAAGTCACCCCTTATAAATAAAGAGGCGGATTTTAAACATCCGCCCCCAAGTTCTTGTTAAATTAATCTCCAAAACAAATGCCTATATGGCGACCAGCTCGGATAATATCCGAATCAACCGGTACTCCGCGCGGATTAGTCGCTACCTTAACGATAGGCACTGTTACTATTTCATTAGCTTGCAATGCCACCATTGTATTAAAATTTCTATTCATAAAAGCTTCCACAGCAGCAACTCCGTATCTCGTGGATAAAACTCTGTCATAAGCAGTAGGAGACCCACCTCTTTGCAAATAGCCCAAGACCGTGCAACGAGATTCAATTCCCGTTTTCTGCTCAATCTCCGTAACAAGCTTTTCGCCCACACCACCTAAGCGTATAGGCTCAAAACTACCTTTGACCATTCGTGCTACTGTTATATCGCCACCCACCGGCTTGGCTCCTTCTGCTACCACAATTATGCTGAAACTTTTGCCATTCTCTTTTCTTTGCCTAATTTTAGCTAAAATAGAATTAATATCATAGGGAATCTCCGGCAACAAAATACAATCTGCTCCACCGGCAATACCGGAGTGCAAAGCAATCCACCCTGCATAACGCCCCATTACTTCTAGCGCCATCACCCGATGATGCGACTCTGCCGTAGTATGCAAACGATCCAAGGCTTCAGTCGCCATTGCCATCGCCGTGTCAAAACCAAAGGTACGTTCCGTATACGGTAAATCATTGTCAATAGTCTTGGGAACGCCAACCACATTGACATCACATCGCTCACTCAATTCAGCCGCAATGTGCAAGCTTCCGTCACCGCCAATTACAATAAGACATTCGATATTGTGATTTTTAAGATTACGAACAACTTCAGCACTCTTATCTGCATAGATAACATTACCCTTGCTATCCTCACCGACAGCAAACTTGAAAGGATTATCGCGGTTGGTTGTGCCTAGAACAGTACCTCCACGTGGCAACAGCCCCGACAATTCTTTATTCGTTAGCAACTGCATAGAATTAGTAATCAGACCATTAAATCCATTTTGAATGCCATAAATTTCATAACCATTTTCTATGGCGGTCTTCCCAACTGCCCTGATAACAGCATTCAGGCCAGGACAATCACCACCGCCGGTCAATACCGCGATAGTACCCTTCTTTTTGGACATTTTGCTACCTCTTACTAATCAATATTCCAAATTTTGATGTCAGTAGCCGGCATTCTAACCGACTCAGTCCCATCAAACTTATCGTAACAGAGCAGGCCCTTGTCAAAATAGCCCGGCCAAGCAACAATCAAAGTAAATCTTTCACTCAATTTT
>JAQUUF010000157.1 GCA_028693975.1 Acidaminococcaceae bacterium | reverse complement strand
CTTAGTCCAGCCAAATCTTCCTTTAACATTTCTAACGATTTGGCCATTTTGCCTGTAGCTTGTTCTTTTAATTCTTCAATTGTAGCCATTATTCTTCGCCTCCTACAGTTGTTCCGATTTTTTCACCCAAAGCTGCCTTCAAAATATTGCCTTTAGTATCAATATTAAACACGACAATGGGTATATTGTTATCCATGCACAAACTAATGGCAGTAGAATCCATTACTCCCAAGTTTTTTTGGATAACTTCAATATACTCTAAATGCTCAAACTTTTTAGCATCCTTATTGATAGCAGGGTCACTGTCATACACACCATCAACGCCTTTTTTGGCCATCAATATAGCATCTGCTTCAATTTCTGCTGCTCGTAATGCTGCAGTAGTATCCGTCGAAAAATACGGATTGCCCGTACCTGCTGCAAAAATTACTACCCGGCCTTTTTCCAAATGTCTGATAGCACGTCTACGAATATAGGGCTCAGCAATCTGACGCATTTCAATAGCCGTTTGCACACGAGTTTCTACTTCCCTATTTTCTAAGGCATCCTGCAAAGCTAAGGAGTTGATAATCGTAGCTAACATACCCATGTAGTCGGCTGTAGCTCTGTCCATGCCTTTGGAACTACCTGACAAACCACGCCAAATATTACCGCCGCCATTAACAACAGCTACTTCCAAACCATGATTAGCAACTTCTTGTATTTGAGCTGCAATAGAATCTACTGTAGCCGGATCAATACCATAACCTTTATCTCCGGCCAAAGCCTCACCACTTAATTTGAACACTACTCTTTTAAACTTCTTTTTGCTTGTCACAAGTTCGACCCCCTATGTAGAATAATATTCTCAATATAAGCTTGCAATTAACTTATATTATACCAAATTTCTAACAATACTATTACAACTTTTTTGTAAACTTTCATATTTTACTCATAAAATAAGAGAACACCGGGGTGTTCTCTTATTATTTGTTAATTATTTAACAAAAGACATAACTTCGGCTGCGAAATCAGTCTCTTTTTTCTCAATGCCTTCGCCCAATTGGTAACGAACAAAACGTTTAATGGTGGCATTATGTTCTTTGCAAAGAGCAGTAATTGTTTTGTCTGGATCTTTTACAAACTCTTGATCTACCAAACATACCTCTTTGTAGTATTTTTGAATACGCCCAATAACCATTTTTTCAATTATTTTTTCAGGTTTGCCTTCATTGCGGGCTTGCTCGGACAAAACTTCTTTCTCATGTTCCAAAACATCAGTCGGTACTTCATCGCGGTGTAAATAGCCGGGATTAGCAGCAGCAATATGCATAGCAATGTCTTTGGCCAAAGCAGCGTCGCCGCCCTCTAATTCAACCAAAACACCGATACGACCGCCACCATGAATATAAGCACCAATCACATTGCTACCATACTCATAACGAGTAAAGCGACGAATGGAGATGTTTTCACCGATTTTGGCAATGCTCTCGGTAATAACTTCCGCAACCTTCTTGCCAGTGCCGGCGAACTCTTGCTCAGCCAAAACAGCAACATCAGCAGGGTTATTCTCAGCGATATGCTTAGCTACAGAAGTAGCCAAAGCTTTGTACTCATCAGTCTTAGCAACGAAATCTGTCTCGCAGTTAACTTCTGCCAACACAGCTACTTGCTTAGCCTCATCAATATAATCTGCAACACAACCTTCAGCAGCAACGCGTCCAGCCTTCTTTGCAGCCTTGGACAAGCCTTTTTCTCTTAACAAATCAATAGCTTGTTCGATATTACCATCAGTTTCAGTAAGGGCCTTTTTACAGTCCATCATACCTGCACCGGTACGTTCACGTAATTCTTTTACTAAACCAGCAGTTATTTGAGCCATCTATAGTCCTCCTAAATTTTATTTTTCTTAATTATTCAGCTTCAGGAGCAGCTTGCTCTGCAGTTGCAGCAGCTTCTTGCTCTTCTTGTACGCCTTGACGACCTTCCAAAACAGCATCAGCCATCTTGCCAGCCAACAATTTAACGGCACGGATAGCGTCATCGTTAGCAGGGATCAAATAGTCGATTTCATCGGGGTCACAGTTAGTATCAACAGTTGCTACGATAGGAATGTTCAATTTATGAGCTTCCAATACAGCAATGTGTTCTTTACGAGGGTCAACGATAAACAAAGCACCAGGCAACTTCTTCATGTCTTTGATACCGCCCAAATACTTAGTCAATTTTTCCATCTCATGACGTAAGCCCAAAACTTCTTTCTTAGGCAATACTTCAAAGGTACCGTTTTCTTCCATCTTTTCTAACTCGCGCAAACGGTTGATACGTTTTTGAATAGTCTTGAAGTTGGTCATCATGCCGCCCAACCATCTCTCGTTAACAAAGAACATGTTGCAACGAAGAGCTTCATCACGCATAGCATCTTGAGCTTGTTTCTTAGTACCAACAAACAAAACGCTCTTACCGGAAGCAGCAACCTCACGTACGAAGTTATAAGCTTCTTCAACCTTCTTTACCGTCTTTTGCAAGTCGATAATGTAGATACCGTTTCTTTCAGTGAAGATGTAAGGAGCCATCTTAGGGTTCCAACGACGTGTTTGGTGGCCGAAATGCACACCTGCTTCCAACAATTGTTTCATAGAGATAATAGCCATTTTTCTTTCCTCCTGTTTTTTCCTCCGCAGTAATTTACCGCCTTCACCGAACCATGCCGGACAGTGGCGTCTTAACCTGCGTGTGTTTTGTAACGGAATACATTATAACATAAGGTTTCAGATAAAAACAAGTAATTCTTACTATATTTATATCATTTTTTACACTTCTCTTTTATAAGCACAGCAGTTCGCAAGAGAAGGTTACGCGAAGCTGTGGACTTCTTTGCCTTAATTGCCCTATTTGGCTTGATTTAGCATAAAAATAGCGACACCGCCATAGCTAGTAGTGTCGCTGCTTGTAGATTACCTTGGTTCAACAACCAGTTTGATGGCTGTTCTTTCCTCATTATCAATCGTAATATCAATAAAGGCCGGAACGCAAACCAAGTCCATACCATGTGGGGCAACAAACCCTCTAGCAATAGCTATCGCCTTAATAGCCTGATTAAGGGCTCCTGCACCAATTGCCTGCATTTCTGCTTTTCCTTGCTCCCTAAGAACTCCCGCCAACGCTCCTGCTACGGAATTAGGGTTAGACTTTGCCGATACCTTTAGCATATCCATGGTGTTTTCCTCCTAACACTACTATCAACTAACTTCTTTATTGCATTAAGAGACAATTCTACAAATTGCTCCAAACTCCTGCTTTACTGTGGAAATTTTTTTATTGTGAACTAAATATTTATACCATTACGCAGCAAATATGCAAGGATGGCAGATAGGCTTTTGGAATCATAAATAGTGCCATCTAGAATACCTTGCTTAACCTCCTGCCAAGACAGCTCCACCACATCTATAAATTCATCTTCATCTGTGTGTTGCTCCGCTTTAGTTAAACCTTCTGCCAAATAGCAGTGAATAACCTCATCAGTGATCCCCGGGGTAGTAACGATACTGGTCAAATGCGACCACTGTGCCGCCGTATAACCTGTCTCT
>JAQUUF010000156.1 GCA_028693975.1 Acidaminococcaceae bacterium | reverse complement strand
CAGTTTTATTGATGGGTGAACTCATGGGGAAGAAGGTTATGCTTTTTGCCCAAGGAATTGGCCCTATCAAATCGCCGTTGGCTAGACGTATTACCCAATGGGTTTGTAATAAAGCAAATCTTTTGACGGTGCGAGACGATGGTTCCTATGAAGAACTAAAAGCCATGGGCGTCGAGCCAAAGAAGATAGTTGTTACGGCAGATGCAGTTTTTTCTTTGCCTACAGCCGATAAGCCTTTGGGACGTAAGATACTGAAGGCTCAAGGGGTGGAAGATAAACCGGTTATAATTTTTGCTTTGCGGCAGTGGTCGCAAGAAGCTAGATTTGTACGAGAATTCGCACAGACGGCAGAACGGTTGCGTGATGCCTATAACGCCGTGGTAGTTTTCTTACCATTGCAATTTCCGGCAGACATGCTAGTCGCACAAAAGGTGTTAGAGCAGATGCAAGATACTAGGGATACCTTGGTTTTGCAGCAAGGGTTTAGTGCCAAGGAGTATTTGGCTATTATCAGTAATTGCCATTTGCTTATTGGTATGAGGTTGCATGCTTTAGTTTTTGCGGCTTTGGCCAATGTACAATTTTTGGCAGTATCCTATGACCCCAAAGTAGACCGTTTTGTTAATAGTATGGGAGGCAAGGCAGTCGGTAAGATAGAGACTGTTCAAGCCGAGACTATGTGCCAGGCAGCTACAGAAGCTTGGGATAATAAACCGGTAGAACAGACTGAGAAGATTAACTCCCTACGGGAGCAAGCACGGAGGAATATCCGCCGAGCTATAGATTTGTTGGCCTAAGCTGACATGAGGAGTGAGCATTTTGTTAAAAATGACGGGTATCAGTAAAACTTATCCGAGCGGGGCAGTGGCACTGCGTAATATTGATATACATATTAAACCCGGTGAGTTCGTTTTTGTAGTAGGGCCTTCCGGGGCAGGAAAATCTACTTTTATTAAAATGCTTTTTCGAGAAGTGTTGCCTACTACGGGCAAGCTCTATGTAGATGGGGTAGATGTATTGCAGCTCAAAACAGGAGAGGTACCTTTTCTACGTCGACAAATAGGTATTGTTTTCCAAGATTACAGGCTTTTACCGGATAGAACTGTTTATGATAATATTGCTTTTGCTATGCAGGTTATCGAAGCACCTTCGCGCCAGATCAAGAGGCGAGTTGCACAGGTGCTTGATTTGGTTGGACTGCGTAGTCGGGTAGATGATTATCCCAACGAACTCTCTGGTGGCGAGCAGCAGCGAGTGGCTATTGCCAGGGCAATAGTTAATGACCCGCTTTTGGTGGTGGCAGATGAACCAACAGGCAATTTGGATCCTGAGACCAGCATGGAAATCATGAGAATTTTTCAGCATATCAACTCGACAGGAACAACAATTGTTATGGCTACGCATGATAAAACTATTGTTGATGCTATGAAAAAACGCGTTATTGCCATTGAAGATGGCTACATCGTTCGTGATGATGCAGAAGGAGTTTATGGATATGAGCCTGAGCAGTAAGGAATATTTTGTCAAAGAGACCTTCAAGTCTATTAAACGCAATCAGCTTATGAGCTTTGCGTCTGTTTCTACAGTGACGCTGTCCCTCTTGGTTTTGGGGCTCTTCCTCTTAATGGCTTTGAATGCTAATAATTTAGCCAGTCATTTGGAAAACCAAGTAGAAGTAACTGTCTATATGCAAGAAGGCACTAGTAGTGATACTATAGTAGCGGCAGCACAAACTCTGAAGAGTATGCCTGGCGTTGTCAAAGTAACCAGTATAACTAAACAAGAAGCCTTAGATAAATTCAAAGAGCGTTTGGGTGACCAAAACAGTCTGCTAGATGCGTTGGGTGAAGATAATCCTTTCCCTTATTCTTTTGAGGTACAGGTGGACAAACCGGAGCGGATTACAGAGCTAGTACCTAAGATTGACCAGATGAAGGGCGTAGAAACAGCCAAGTTTGGTCAGGAAATCGTGGAACAAATGTTTAAGCTTACGAGGATTTTGCGTATTGGTGGTTTGATTTTGGTAGTATTATTAGCAGGTGCTACAGTTTTTATTATTGCCAATACGATTAGAATTACAGTCTTTGCTCGTAGGCGCGAAGTTAGTATTATGAAATACGTAGGCGCTACGGATTGGTTTATTAGGTGGCCTTTCTTATTGGAAGGAATGTTCCTAGGATTTTCGGGAGCAGTATTGGCCACTTTGATATTGGATCAAGTTTATGCTGCTATACAGGCTAAGATTTATACGACCTTGGCTTTCTTTCCTCTGATTCCGACGTGGCCATTCCTGCTTTATATGAGCATTTTCTTGATTTTGATTGGTACTGCTATCGGTGCTATAGGCAGTAGCTTATCCCTTAGAAAGTTCTTAGATGTTTAAGGAGATGGTATGATGCGAAACCATAAAAGTTTGTCCGTGGCTTTGGCTGCTTTGCTATTTTTTAGTTCGGCGCTACCAACCTTTGCAGAATCAATCGAGGACAAAAAGGCCGAATTAGAAAGTTTGCAGCAACAAATAGATAAAAAAAGCAACGAGCGTGAAAATAAAAAACATGAAGTTGCCAGTGCTATAGATTTGTTGATGGCAGCTCAAAAGGAATTGGCAGCGGCTAAGGAAGAATTGGCTACTGTTCAAGGACAGCAGGATGCTCTGAAGCTACAGATTGTCAAAAATGAAGATGATATAGATAAGAAGACCGTTGAGCTTAATGGCACGAAGAAGGTCTACAGTCACCGTTTGCGTGATATTTATATGAATGGTCAAGTAGATTACTTGGACGTTTTGCTAGGGGCGAAAGATTTTCCTGATTTTTCCTCTAGAATGTATTTATTGCAGAAGGTCATTGCTCGCGATATTAATCTTTTGAATTCTCTGCGAACCCAAAAAGAAGAATTAGAAAAAGAAAAGAATACCTTAGATGACAACAAAAAAGAATTAGATAAGGTTGCTAAGGTGGTAGAAGATAAAAAACTAGTAGTCGAGAAGAAAACAGCAGAGCGCCAAAGTATTTACCAGAAGGCTTTGGCCGAGCAAGAGAAGCTTGATGCAGAGTATAACGAACTTATGGAAGCCAGCAAGAACATTACCAATATGATAAGAAGTATGGAGCAGGGCGGACGGATGGGCAGTGTACATGGCAGTGGCCAATTCATCTGGCCGGCTAGTGGGCCTATTACTTCTCCTTTTGGGTGGAGAACTCATCCGATTTTTGGTACCCAGAGATTGCACTCTGGTATGGATATAGGTGCAGATTATGGGGATACTATAGTAGCTGCTGACTCAGGCACAGTAATCTATTCTGGCTGGATGGGTGGCTATGGTAATGTCGTTATGATTGACCATGGTGGTGGTTTGGTAACTGTCTATGGTCATAATTCAGAACTATTGGTAGGACAAGGGCAGAACGTGAGTCAGGGGCAACCTATTGCCAGCTGTGGCAGTACAGGTAATTCTACGGGACCGCATTGCCATTTTGAAGTAAGAAGTCATGGCGAAGTTACAGACCCAATGGCTTATCTGCCTTAAGGAGTAGATACATGTTTAAAAAACGTTTTAGTCTTGCAGGCCTTATTATGGCCT
>JAQUUF010000005.1 GCA_028693975.1 Acidaminococcaceae bacterium | reverse complement strand
CAAGATGGTGAAATTGCCCGTAGCTTAGCAGCCAGTTTGTATCGTATTATTTTGGGTTTCGTTTTGGGCAGTATTTTAGGCTTAGTAGTTGGTCTTTTAACAGGTACTTCAGCCCTTGTGGATAGAATCGGCTCCCCTTTGGTCAATGCCCTTTACCCTATACCTAAGATTGCGTTATTACCTCTTTTCATTCTCTGGTTAGGCATCGGTGAATTGTCCAAAGTAACCATCATTGCTCTAGGCGTCTTCTTTCCTGTAGCCATGAACACTTATTCCGGAGTTAAGAATGTAGATTACTTACTGGTAAAAGTAGCCGTCAGCTTTAATGCTGCCCGTTGCAAAATTCTCCGCGACGTTATTTTACCTGGAGCTCTGCCTGTTATTTTTGCTGGTTTGCGTCTTGCGGCAGGCACATCACTATTATTGTTAGTCGCTGCCGAAATGATTGCCGCTCAAGAAGGTATCGGAGCACTTATATTGCATTACGGTGACTTAATGATTACCGACAGACTAATGGCCGGAGTTCTAGTCTTATCGCTTTTAGGACTCGTCTTTAACTATGTCTTACTTTTTATTGAAAAGCTTATCATTCCTTGGAAAAGCTAAAAGAATCTCGCTAACTATAGCGAGATTCTTTTTTGTTAGGTCAAGGCCTCATATTATTTTAAATTATTGGTTGCCAAACAGTAGTGAAAAATATAAAATGATATGAATGGGAAAGAACAGTATCTATGAGGGGAGAATTGTCAAAATGATTAAAAATATTATTCAGGTGGAGGAACGTCCACCATTACTAATGTGTTTACCTTTATCCTTACAACATCTTTTTGCTATGTTTGGCGCTACTATTCTAGTGCCGTTTCTTTTTAAGGTAGACCCTACTACTTGTATCTTTTTAAATGGTATAGGTACTTTGATTTACATTTTTCTAACCAAAGGCAAGGTCCCTGCTTATCTGGGTTCCAGTTTTGCAGTCATCTCTCCTGTAATGGCAATTATGGCTACATCTTCCTATGCTTCCGCCCAATCAGGATTCATAGTATTTGGTTTGCTCTACTGCGTTTTTGCTCTAATTATTAAATATGTCGGGACAGCTTGGATTGATATCTTCTTTCCTCCAGCAGCTATGGGTGCTATTATCGCCATCATAGGGCTGGAGCTTGCACCCACAGCTGCCAGCATGGCAGGATTAACCGGTGAGGCCATCAATTATCAGCATGTGGCAATTTCTATGTTTACCTTAGCTGTTACTATTATCGGCACCGTCGCTTTTCGCGGTTTTTTGGCTATTATCCCCATCCTCTTTGGTGTTATCTGTGGTTATGTGGCTTCGCTCTGCATTGGCCTTGTTGATCTTACGCCGGTCGTAAATGCACCTTGGTTCCAGGTCCCCAAATTCTATGCACCCACTTTTGACCTCAACGCCATTATGATTATTGCCCCCGCAGTATTAGTAACTTTGGCCGAGCATATTGGCCATTTGATAGTAACTGGTAATATTATCGAGCGCGATTTACTCAAGGACCCCGGGCTAACCCGTTCTTTAATGGGTGATGGTATCGCCACGGCTTTGTCCGGCTGTTTCGGTGGCACCCCCAATACAACCTACGGCGAAAATATCGGCGTTTTGGCCTTGACCAAGGTCTATAGCGTCTGGGTTATCGGTGGAGCAGCTTGCCTTGCAATTATGCTTTCTTTTGTTGGCAAGCTCAGCGAGTTAATCCGCAGCATTCCCGTACCTGTTATGGGCGGTGTTTGTCTCCTACTCTTTGGCGTTATTGCCGTCTCAGGCATTCGCCTTTTTGTAGATAGCCGCGTTGACTTCTCCAAGAGCCGCAATATGGTTATGACAGGTACTATTATGATTATCGGTTTGTCCGGTGCTAAGCTTTCTTTTGGCACGGTTACTGTACAAGGTATGGTTTTAGCCACACTAGTGGCTGTCTTCATGAGTCTGTTATTCAAGTTGTTTGATAGCTTAGGCATTATGAAAGAAAAATTTTAGTAACTAAAGGAGACCTAACATATGAAAAGTTTGTGGAAGTATATAGTTGCCCTCTGTGTCGTTCTAGTTATTGCCGGCGGTGGCTACTTCTACTGGCAAACTCAGCAAAAAAAGACCCCTGCTTATTCTTTGGGTCTAATCAATACTGCTATGCAAAAACACAATTGGGCAGCGTTTCAAAAACATTTTGACAGCAAAAAAGTTTATGGTCGTGCTTTTGACGATGTTATCGCACCTACTCTGCAACAGGCGAATGATTCTACCGTCAATGCTTTCCTGGCTGGTATCATGACCAATATCAAAACTAACTTTGTCGATACGCTCACTGCTCATACCAAAGACTATGTCAGCGGTAGCACTACCGCTAGTCAAACTAATCAACCTGAGCAAGTGTTTACCAAACGCTTTACTGATTTGTTGGATTTGAATAATTTGAGTTTCAAAAAAGTTGCAAACTCCAAAATCACCGACGCTACTGCAACTATTGATGTCACGGTTTACGACAAACGACTAGACAAAGAGTTTACACTGCAATTGTTGATGGACAGACAAGCTGATGCAACTTGGACCGTTGTAGGCATTAATAACTTACCGCCCTTTCTGAACGAAATAAAAGAAGCACAGGCTGTTAAACTAATTGAATTGAACAAACCACTTGCCGCCAAAATCAAAACAGATATTGAAGTAACTGACGCTAATTACGATTTGAAATCTCGCAAAGAACCTTGGGTCTCCACGGCCTTCATCTACAGTCCAACCATTTCCTTTAAGTCCAAAGCGCAAATCACTTCTTTTGTGGGACAAGTGCAAGTGCTTAATGAAGATAAAAAAGTTCTCTACACGCAAAAGTACATTGTCCCCGGTCCATTCCCCAGTGGCACAACCAAAACTTACAGCTTCAGCTGGCCACTCAACCCCTTTATTCATGGTGAAAAATTATTGGCCAGCTTGAACAAAAGCCAGATAACAACTAAATCCAGTATTATAAGGGTACATTTTGAAGATGGGCAAGAATTAAATCTCTTAGAAGAACTCCCCCAAGCGACCAGCAAATAAACTGCAAAACACCAAACCCCTAATCTCAGGTTCACCACGAACCTAAGATTAGGGGTTAAGTTTTACCTTATTTCTTTTGCAAATCTATTGCACCATTCTTGAGTATAACTTCTACGGTGTCGCCGCCTTCAATTTCTCCAGAGACAATTTTCTTGCCGAGAATAGTTTCTACGGTATGGACAATTAATCTCTTCAGTGGCCTTGCACCAAAGGAGACATCGAAACCAGTCGTCGCCAAATATTCTACTGCTTCCGTGCTGTAGGTCAAGTTAAGCTCCAGTTGATTGTGGAGTCTAGTCTTGAGTTCGTCCAAGATAAGCGCCACGATACCTTTAATCTGCTCCGGTTGCAAAGCTTGGAACACCACAATGTCATCTACCCTATTCAAGAACTCCGGACGGAAGAACTTCAGCAACATACTTTGTAACTCCTCACGCGGCAATTCTCCCTTGCGCTGCAAAATCTCAGAGCTACCAAGGTTACTGGTCATAATAATCAGGGTATTCTTAAAATCAACATTGCGTCCTTGTCCATCAGTCAAGCGACCATCGTCCAGCACTTGGAGCAATACGTTGAAGATATCAGCATGAGCTTTTTCAATCTCGTCCAGCAAAATAACACTATAGGGATGACGCCGCACCGCCTCAGTTAATTGACCGCCTTCTTCGTAACCAACATAACCTGGAGGCGCACCAATCAAACGAGACACGGTATGTTTCTCCATATATTCACTCATATCAATACGAATCATATTACGCTCATCGTCAAAGAGAACTTCAGCGAGAGCTTTGGCCAACTCTGTCTTACCTACACCAGTAGGACCTAGGAAGATGAAAGAGCCAATGGGTCTGTTGGGGTCCTTGATCCCGGCGCGAGCACGCACCACAGCCTCACTCACAGCCTTCACAGCTTCATCTTGTCCCACTACCCTCTTATGCAAAATGTCTTCTAGGTGAGCTAATTTTTGACGCTCGCCCTCGACCAAACGGTTAACAGGAATACCAGTCCAAGTGCTGACAACCTTGGCAATATCGTCTTCGTCTACTTCTTCCTTGAGCAGGCGATTGCCATCTTTCTCCTTGCTTTCCATAGCTTGAAGTTCTTTCTCCAAAGCCGGTAGCTTACCATATTTGAGCTCTGCTAACTTGTTCAAATCATAGTCACGTTCAGCGGTAACCATTTCCTGCTTCACGGCATCTATTTCTTTCTTGACCGTGCGCACCTTAGCAATACCGGCTTTCTCAGCATCCCAGCGTTGCACCAAAACATCATTATCAGCCTTTAGGTTCTTTAATTCTTCTTGGATTTTCGCTCTTCTATTCTTAGATTGCTCGTCTGTTTCCTTGGTCAGTGCCTGGTCTTCAATCTCTAGTTGAAGAATACGGCGTTTGCTCTCATCTAACTCTGTCGGCAAGGAGTCTATCTCTGTACGCAGTCTGGCAGCAGATTCATCCACCAAATCAATCGCCTTATCCGGCAGAAATCTATCATTGATATAACGATTAGATAACACAGCAGCAGCCACCAAGGCAGCATCCTTGATACGCACACCATGATGCACCTCATAGCGCTCGCGCAAACCACGCAAAATTGAAACTGTATCTTCTACGCTGGGTTCTTTCACCATCACCGGTTGGAAACGACGCTCCAAAGCACTATCTTTTTCAATATATTTGCGATATTCATTTAAGGTCGTAGCACCGATACAACGCAACTCACCACGAGCCAACATCGGCTTTAAGATATTACCGGCATCCATAGAGCCTTCGGCCGCACCGGCGCCTACTACAGTATGTAGTTCATCAATGAACATGATGATCTGCCCTGCACTGTCAGACACTGCCTTTAATACTTTCTTTAATCTTTCTTCAAATTCACCGCGGAACTTAGCACCGGCTACCAAAGAAGCCAAATCCAGCGAATAAAGAGTCTTATTCTTGAGCATCTCCGGTACATCGCCGGCCACTATACGACGGGCCAAGCCTTCTACAATAGCGGTCTTGCCGACACCAGGCTCACCAATAAGTACAGGATTATTTTTCTTGCGACGCGAGAGGATTTCAATCGTCCTGCGAATCTCCTCATCACGACCAATCACTGGATCCAAATCACCCTTGCGAGCCTTAGCAGTCAAATCTTGACCATACTTATCCAAGGTCTTCTTAGTTTCATCATCCGCCTGACCGCTGGAATATTGAGCATACAGAGACTCAATATTCTTCTTGTTCAAACCATACTTTTTGCACAAATCCACTACATCGCTATCGCCATCAGTTACGATAGCCGTTAACAACTGACAAATATTAATTTCACCTTGTCCTGCAGCCTCTTCCGCTTTGCCTAAGGAACGAGCCAAACCCAAGCTCATGCGCATGCCATCTTGCCCCTTGACAGATGGAAGAGCCGCCAACATACGCTTAATCTCATCACCAAAAGCTCTGCTGTCTACCTTGAGACTAGTAAGTAAAAAGGAAAAGAAACCTTCGTTCTCATCACTCATAGCGGCCAAGAAATGCTTAGTAGACAATTCCTGATGATAATTCATAACCGCCTTCTGTTGAGCCGCCTCAAAAATATTTCTTACTTCATTGCTATAACGTTCTACATTCATCACAAACACCTCCATAAAGTGTGGTATAATAATCAATATCTTAGTTTAATCAAATTTATATACAAAGGAGAATCATCATGCAAGCGTCTATGTACATCTATCACTTGTTTGACGTGGCTGACGAAATTAACCTTGACCTAGTAGAAGCTCTCTGGAGCAGCCGTAACAAAATTGCTTCTAGATTGCGTTTAGAAAGAGTTTCCACCGACTCTATTGCTTTTAAAGACCCTCCTGTCTTAGTTGAGCTAGGCTCCCACGAAATGGAATTTGCTGGTAACTCCTATCTAACAGAAATCATGGCGCGCATCTTTGATGTGGGCGTCATCAGTTTAATTATTCGCTTGGAATTACCTGAAGATATTACGTACGAAGAATATTTGGACTTAACCATCGCAGTAGATATACTGCCCGAAGAAATTCTCCATGAATATCTAGATGCTGTCCTGTCCACAATTCATCCTGCCTGTACCAACGAGCGTGTCTCTGATTTTAACGAGGATTTTGTAGTGTATTATTTCCAAGACCAGCTACCTGCTTGGGATTTTGCTCCTATTCTCCTCAAAGACAAACTTGCCGTCAGTGCAGAGACTCGGACCGATATTCTCTCCAATCGCTTCTCGTATGCTCAAGACATTTGTTATCTCGCTTGGGATAGTGCCATCGTCTACGATGAGACCGGCAGCATGGATTTACCTGATTTATTAGAATTTGCCAATGCCCAGTTCCTCGAACTGCGTTATTACGACAATGCGCTTAATAACAGCATCGACGCTACCTATGACGCCATTGACGCCGCTAGCAAAACTTCAGGAAGCACTAGGCACAAGCTCTACCAGAAATCACGCAATGAGCTAATGGAAATCATGGCTGATGTCAGTGATTTGACTAGCAATATCGACAATGCTCTGCAAGTAACCGAAGATATCTTCTATGCCAGAGTCTATTCTCAATACAATAATTTGCTCAAAACTTCTGTCTGGAGAGAAAACATCAATAACAAAATTGCTGTGCTCCAGCGAACCTATACTCTGCTTAATGAAGAAGTTACTATGCATCAGTTCGCCCTGATAGGCTATGCTTGTACGACACTCTTAGCCATCATCCTCTTGTTATGTCTCTACTTGGCTTTTATCAAATAAACAAAACCCGAAAACAGGCTTTCCTGCTTTCGGGTTTATTTTAACTCTCAAAAGTCAAAAAGTCAAACACTATTTTTGTCTTTTTGACTTTTGGCTTCTGCCTTACTGGCAGCTATTTATTTCTTCTTAAAAATCTGTAATACTTTACTCCAATTCTTGAGTACCTTATGCCAAACTAAAGGCTGTTCACTCAAGCGGTATCCTAGTAGCATACCGGCATCACGATAAAGGACGCGACTATTAGTCCCTTGCAAAAGTGCCACAATCTGTTTTTCACCATAAACATCGTAATTAAGGTTCTTCAAATTACGTACCAGCACTTTTAAGTAAGCAAAATTATCCTTATTCAAACCAGGTATTTTAAGGGCATCTCTGATTAAAACCAGCTCTTCGATAATATTCTGCATTTGCTGAGCTAATTCTACCGTTTCTTTACCATCATCAACTTTAATACCCATCAGTTGCGTTCGCCACTCTTTATAGCGGTGCACCAAGAATTGGTTGAGCTGCAAATACTTGGCTTGGGGCCACTTGTCTTGCTCCAACGCAGCCATTAGCCCTAACAATTCTTTTGTATAGAATCCAGCACTAAGCTGTTGCCAAATAGCAACACCTTGTTCTTCCTGTCTTTGCAGCAAACATTCGCTCATAGCACTGTTGCTCAAAAAACTATTGCTTTTTTTGTACAATTGTTGCCATTGCCGTTGCAACCGCTTAGTAAGATACAAATTTTGCAATAATTGGTCCAGTTTTTTCGTCAGCGACCCATAGCGCCGACACTGCTCTTTTGACATTAGCGGCGCGGCAAATTGCAAAAAAGCTTGTAGCCGTTTGATGTTATTTAGTAAAAGCTTATCAGCTTGAGCCTCTATATTTTTCTTCTCCAAAGAATTTTGTGCCGTTAGAATGCTGTCAATGTAGTAAGTTATTATTTTTTTCAATTCTACTTCTACATTGCCATTCTTGTTTACTATTAATTCCGTCTCCTGTGCCCCGCTGACTCCATCTAATAACTCTAGACCACGAAGAAATTTACTCTTACTCTCTACTGTAAAAGGCACTTCTTGTGCCATTTCTGCCACAAACGTCAGCAAATCCTTTTTATTCCCTTGAAGTATTTCCAACTCAACCTCATCAATACTAACCTTTTTCTTGCCAACAGTAATAGTACCTTTATCTATGGCCATTTCCACTAAAGTGGTTTTTGTGATTTGCAGATTTTGAGTTTGTCGGTTAGTTGTTGTTGTAAAAATAGGCTGTAGCTCCACTCCTGCTAACAACTCTTGCAGCTCCTGCTCTAGCTCCTTATCCCCGAACCCACTTAGCGTCGGCTTGTTCTGCTCAACTACTTGATTATATTCATGCCGCGCAGCAAAGCCACCTATATTTTCCCCTTGAGTTTTTACCGTAGCTTCATAGCTAGTGCCTTTTTGCCTAATCCGGTAAGCAATACCAGCGTGTGCCAAACGATAATCAGAAGTATCATAATAAGTATTGAGCAATTCGCTAGTATGACTCGTCTCCGGTACTTGAGCGGCCTGTAGCAATGGCATTGCCAAAAACTTGGTTAAATTTTTCTTATTGATGACGAGCTTAATTTCCATTTCAATCTTGTTACTCATGCTGCCCCTCCTCACAAATGGTCAATACTACCCCGCAAATCCGTAAAAATAACCTTGCTTGCTTCTAAGCTATATTCTTGAGGTTCTATCTGGCGCAAATCTTCTATTCTCCACCCAGATTGTTGCTGCTCTAACTGAGCCAGAGCTTCTTCCTTGGAGTTAGCTGCCACAATTACAACGGCATCCACATAAAACTCATTATTCACGCAGGGCTCATTAATCATACTATGGCTATGATAAGTTTTATTGTGCCGCCAAATGTATATTTTCATATCTCTCACCCTCAAAACTTTTTATTTTGCTTACTTCTGAACCACCACAACATAGGCATGCCAAAAGCAACTATGAGCAAAACCACACCCAGCCAAATTTTCTGCTCAGCCACAAAAGAACGTGCAAAAACAGTATAAGCGATAGCCCCAGGCAACATACCCAAGATGGTGCCTAGAGAAAAAGCAGTGGGACTCATATTGCTACAACCCGCCACTAGGCTAACTGGGTCATAAGGAAAGATAGGAACTAAACGCAACCATAACATTCTCGCCAAGCTATCCTCTTGAGTTAGGTAGACATCTATTCTTCTACCCATCTTGCCACCAAATTTTTCCAACAAGCTCTGCTTATCGCTGCTTAGGCGGCCCACCAAAAAAATGCTCCAAGCACTGCCTAAACCTCCCAAGAGCAAATAAATCACCCCTGCCAAGGGACCAAATAAAATGCCAGCACTCAAATTGAAGAAAATACTAGGCACCAACAAAAAGGGCCTAATAATGTACAGTCCAATATAAACCAGCGGGCCCCACACGCCAAAGGAGCGCACCCAGTCCTGCACCTGCTCAGCAGACTGGGGACGAACAAATAAGCCTGATGCATTTATCCCTATTACTGCTATAATAACGACCAACAACACTCCCAATGGTCTATGATATTTTTGTAAAAATTGTTTCGTTTTCATGTCATCATTATACCATATTGACAACTTTTTGTTCGTTTTTCCTTAAAAAACAAAAAGACAGCTCCTAGGCTGTCTTAAAAATATAATCGCAGAACTAATATAATGAGCGGCTGATGCACTAAGTAAACGCCCAAAGAATGTCGTCCCAGCCAAGCCAAGTTTTTGTTTTCGCCTTGAGAAAAGCGTTGCAAAGCTTGCGACACCAACGGAAGATGCTCTAAATAGTAACCTATTAAAAACAAAAACCACCAAGGAAAAAGCGAGAAATAGTCAGCTGAATAAAAGTTTTCTGCTTGAAAGCCCCAGAAACTTGAAAAGTATCCGTACTCATAAAAGTAACTAGGCAGGTGGTACCATCTCCAATTACCAAAGCCTAGGTAGCCTTCGTTAAGCAACTTAGTAGCAGCAAATAAAAATATATTTATTCCTATGCCCCACCCTGCCGACACTCTGCGCAAATATGGTGCCAAAACAGTTGTCAATAGCATGGCCAACCCCAAGAAGCTCAAAATGCCAAACACAATAGGAGCATCTGGTCCTACAAGATAAGTAACAATAGTCACCAAGATGCCCATTATACTAACTATTAAACCTCTACGTAACTGTTGCTGGCCTAAGCCTTGGCAAAAACCGGCTAGCAAAATAAAGGTCCAGCAAATTCCTTGTTGCCAGACAAAACCTACGACAGTGTCTAACCAAGGTAGCTCAACGCCCTGAAGATGCGTTAAATCCCAAAAAAGATGATAAAGAATCATATTACATAGAGCTAAACCACGGAGGGTATCAATTATACTATATCTCATTGTAGGCATAGAAGCCCTCCTTACACCCTAATATACAAAAAGACGGCTTATAAAAAGCCGTCTTTTTAACCAGTTAAGCTTATTTCTTCTTGTTAACAGCATCTTTAAATGCCTTGCCAGCTTTGAAAGCAGGAACAGTAGCTTTAGCAATCTTAATAGTTTCGCCGGTACGTGGGTTCTTACCAGTACGAGCCTTACGAGCGCGAGATTCAAAAGTACCAAACCCAATCAATTGTACCTTATTTTTCTTAGCAACAGTTGCTTTTACGGAATCAATAAAAGCGTTAACAGCCTTCTCAGCATCTTTCTTGGACAATTCAGCTTTTTTTGCTACAGCAGCAATCAATTCACTTTTGTTCACAATAAAATCCCCCTTGAATTTTTATTTGCGCAAGGTCTAAAACCCTGTGCACCACTTGCTCTAATTATACCTATTTCGCTACTTCTTTGATTATTCCTGCTTCTGCGCCGATTATTTTCTTATTTTTTCACTTTTTTTAGCCTCTTGCCACAGCTTATCCAGTTCGTCCAAACTATAATCTTGCCAAGTTCGTTTATTCTCTCGTACCGCCGCTTCCACGAATTGAAATCTACGGGAAAATCTATTATTAGTACCATTAAGGGCAGTTTCCGGTTCCAAACCCAAATGCCTGCCATAATTAACCAGAGCGAAGAGAAGATCTCCCAATTCGCTTTCCATATCTACAGAGTTTTGCCTACTAATAGCTTCACGTAACTCCCCGACTTCTTCCTCAACTTTGGCCCATACTGGGGCTAGCTCCGACCAGTCAAAACCAACTTTTGCGGCTTTGCTCTGCAATTTATAGGCACGCATCAAGGCAGGCAACCCCTTAGCAACACCATCCAAGGCACTTTTTCGCTCAGTTTTTTCCTCTGCCTTCAGAATCTCCCAGTTTTGCAATACTTCTGCTGATGAATTAACTGTAATAGTCCCAAAAACATGCGGATGACGATGAATCATCTTCCCTACAACATCGTCGATAACGTCCTGCATAGCAAAATAGCCATCTTCCTCTGCCAACCGAGCATGGAACGCTACCTGTAGCAGCACATCGCCTAATTCTTCTCTTAAGCCCTTAATATCTTGGTCATCAATAGCTTCCAACAATTCATAAACTTCTTCCACTAACTCTCGACGCAAGGTTTTATGATTCTGCTCTTGGTCCCAAGGGCAGCCCCCAGGCTCTCGCAGTACCTTCACCAATTCAACCAAGGGATGTAAATTGAGCGTCCCTGTTCCCACGAGACGAGGAATATAGATCGTCGTCAGGTGGTCAATATATTTTTGCCTATCTAATTCATACAAAGGAATTGTACGCAGTTCTTCCTCGGGCAAGCCCAAATTGCGGCCAAAAACAATTTCTGTAGCATCATCCAAATATTCCATCAGCGTAATCTTAAGCTCTGACGCCACCAATTGGCTATAGACTTGAGTGATAACCAAAGGATATTGACCCGCGTCCTTCAAGGCACGCTCATCCTTAGCATCTATTACCCTTACTCCTTCAATAGGGTCAATACCAATACTTGTATAAATTAGATCCAAAAAGCTCATAGCTGGCAAAATTGTAAGTGGACAATTAGCTTGGCGACAGTGCTCTCGTAGCAAAACAACAGTTTTTTCAGCCACCAAAGGACTTCCCGGCACGGCATACACGACATTTGCGTTCTCGGCTGCCTTAAGCACATAAGTGCAAATATCCAGATATACTTGCTCAAATCTTTTTTCTTTTTCATAGAAATTATCACAAGAAATGAACTTGATTCCTTGCTGCTCCAAGAATGCCACAGTGGGATGCACCTTCGTGCGCAAAATAACCGTCTGTGCTTGTTTTAATGTTTCCAAGACTTCCACCGTCATTTGTCCCGAGCGGCCCGGTCCCAAACCAACAATAGTAATGCTCCCCATAATCATTTACCTCGATTTTGTAATAATTTATATATTTGTTTCTTATCAATTTCGCCGGTAAGCAATAATAACAGCAAATATACCACTACGGCGGCTATTACGGCTAACAATGTAGCAGGCACAAGGCTTAGCAATGGTTGCAAAACTCGTTGATAGAGCAAGGCAACTACTATCCCCATAATGCCAGATAACAATAATATTCTGCCGCCAGCCTTGAGCGGTAAAGAAACCTTAGCATATTTCATCAAAAAGAAAATATTCAGTCCTGCCGCTACAGCAAAGTTCAAATTAGAAGCCCATGCTGCACCTACGATATTATATTGTGGCAGCGCAGTTAAATTCCACACAAAAAATATTTTGGCTAAGGCACTAACGAGCATGTTTAGCATAGGCGTAAGAGTCATCCCCAAACCCTGCAAAATACCTGTAGTCACCTGGTGTAACCCCAACAAAAAAATTGATGGTGCCAGATTCGCGATAGATGGTCCTGCTGCGGCTGTACCATACAGAAGTCTGGAAATAGGCGTGGCCAAAGCCCACATACCTACAGCTGCCGGCAAAGTAACCAAGCAGCAAAGTCTGACAGCCGTATAGCTCTTATCCCCAATAGCACTCTTGTTACCCAAGGCGTGGGCTTCAGAAATAGCAGGTACCACACTAGCAGCAAGAGAAGTGGTCGGTATCGTCGCCATCATAACTAGTGGCAGAGCCATGCCTGCCAAATAACCAAAAGCCGTCGTTGCCTCTACTACTGTAAAGCCAGCCACTTCCAAGCGACTCGGTACAATGAGCATATCTATACCTGTTACCACCGGAATCATCAAATTAGCACAAGATACCGGAATTGCCAACCTCACCAAGCTCCAAGCTATTTTCCCTACCGGCTCTATTGCAGCTTCCTTGGCTGCAGCGAATTTTTGGCTCCAGCTTTTGTGGTAGTAAACATAAAAACAACTAAGTACAACCAAACCTGTTATTGAACCTGGCACGGCTCCAAAAGCAGCACCTGCCGCTGCATATTCTAGGCCACGAGGCAACAGGTAATATGCAAGGGCCAGCATAGTCATAACTCTAACAAATTGTTCAATAATCTGCGAAATAGCAGGTGGCGTCATCAGCTGATGCCCCTGGAAGTATCCTCTGAAGCTGGCCAAAATAGTTGCAAAGAATACCGCCGGTGTCAACGATACCAAAGCAAGATAGGCTCTGGCATCACGTATAATCTGCCACTCCACCAGTAATCCTGCTGCGCCATACAAAATAAGAGCGAAGCTTAGCCCCGTTACCGCCATAAAGCACAAAGAAACCTTAAAAATACGGTTGGCACCCCAATAATCTTCTTGAGCTACCTTACGTGCTACCAAAATAGATATGGCTACCGGAAACCCGGCGGCTGATATCGAAATAATCAGCAGATAGATAGGATAGGCTATTTGATAAAGACCGATGCCCTCACCACCCAACAAGCGTGAGAGCAGAATGCGATTAACGGAACCGATTATTTTGACAGCCAGCCCTGCTAGAGTCAGAATCAAAGCTCCACGCAAAAACTTATCCTTAATCATGGAGTACACCCCCTTGCGCCAAAGTCAAGACGGTCTGCTCCAGCCATTCCAGAGGCTCGCCTTCCAAGAACTTAGTTGCCATAATGAGCTGTGGTTGCGACCCTTCCCGATAACGAAGGGCTGGCTCATTCTCTTGGACTAGACCAACTATGGTCTGAGGTTGGCATAGAGTATGCTGACTAAACGTAATTCTAATTTCACTAGTACGCGCAGTAATGCCGGCAATTTTTACCAGACGACACAAACTCCTGAGCACCGCCACACGCCACAAATTAACCACTTCTTCCGGCGGCGTGCCAAACCTATCTATTATTTCATCCATCAAATCGTCTCTGTCACGATAATCTAGCTCGCTACAACGACGATAGAGCTCTAGCTTGTAACGAGGGTCCGAAATATACTCCTCCGGAATATAGGCATCTAGCTTGATTTCTATAACCGGATCAGGTTCTATCTTGGCCGTTGTCTGCCCATTCTTCAGGGACAAAATAGTGCTCTCCAGCAAAGCACAATACGCAGCAAACCCTATCCCCGCAATATGTCCGTGCTGTTGCGGTCCTAGCAGATTACCGGCTCCTCTAATTTCCAAATCACGCATAGCAATCTTGAACCCAGCACCTAATTCCGTAAAATCACGAATAGCCTCTAATCTTTTTTGTGCTATTTCACTTAGTACTTTATTCTTCCTATAGATAAAATAAGCATACGCCAAACGCGAAGAACGCCCCACCCGGCCTCTCATCTGATACAACTGTGATAAGCCAAAGTTCTCCGCTCCATCAATAATAATGGTATTAGCCAAAGGCACATCCAACCCATTTTCTATAATGGTGGTACACAAAAGCACATCTATTTTGCCCTCATAAAAGTCCACCATGGCATCTTCCAATCGGTCTTCCGTCATTTGACCGTGGGCAATTCTAATAGTCAGCCCTGGCACCATAGCGCGGAGTAAAGAAGCAATTTTCTCTAAGCCATTTACCCTGTTATGCACGTAATAAATGCGTCCTCCTCGGCGTATTTCCCGAATCAGAGCCTCCCTAATCATTTCTTCATTATATTCAGCAACATATGTTTCAACCGGTAGACGGTCCTCCGGGGGTGATTCTATCACACTCATATCCTTGCCGTTAACCAAGGCCATATGCAAGGTTCTGGGAATAGGCGTTGCCGATAACGCCAAAACATCTATTCCTATAGACCATTTTTTAATTTTTTCTTTTTGAGCGACGCCAAACCTCTGCTCTTCATCAATAATTAATAAACCTAGGGACTTAAAGCGTACATCTGCCTGAAGCAGACGATGAGTACCAATTAGGATATCAATTTGTCCTTCTTCCGCCTTACGCAATACGGCTTTTTGCTCTTTAGGTGTGCGGAAACGGCTTAGAAGATCAACTGTCACGCCAAAAGCATGCATGCGCTGCGTAAAAGTTAGTAAATGCTGCTGCGCCAACACCGTAGTCGGTGCCAGTACTGCTACTTGCTTACCGTCCATTACCGCCTTAAAAGCAGCTCGCGCCGCAACTTCTGTCTTACCATAGCCTACATCACCGCAGAGTAATCTATCCATGGGTACCGGTTTTTCCATATCAGCCTTAATTTCAGCAATAGCTTTCAGCTGGTCTGGAGTTTCTTCAAAGGGGAAACTGGCTTCAAACTCTTGTTGGAAGGGTGTATCCGCGGCAAAAGCATGCCCTGAGGTAATTTTTCTCTGCGCATAAAGCCGCAATAATTCTGTAGCTAATTCTGTAATGGCTATTTTTGCTTTATTAGTTGTTCGCTTCCAATCCGCCCCACCCATACGCGACAGCCGCGGAGCCTTACCTTCAGTACCAATGTATTTATGCAAAAGATTGACTTGTTCTACCGGTACAAATAATTTATCTTCCTTAGCGTAGGCAATATGCAAATAATCTCGATGCATACCGTCAATTTCCATGGTCTGCACGCCTTCGTAACGGCCAATACCATGCACATCATGCACTACATAGTCTCCTGCTTTAATCTCGGAAAAGTACTGAATTCTTGCTCCGGCTTGCTTATGGCGTGCTAGGCGGCGCCTTTTCTGCATACCGAAGATATCGCTTTCTGTTAGTAGTACCCAATTCTCTTCCCAAAACCTGAATCCGGCCGAGAGCTCACCAGCCCAGGACCATACTTGCCCAGCCAACTCTTGGGGCAGTTTCTTAGTATAGGTGGCAGGCAAGCCTTGCCCTTTGAGGCTCTCGGTTAATCCAGCAGCTTTCTCCGCCGTACTCATCATAATAAGCGGCGTCACATTATCCGCTAAATAACCTTTTAAATCTTGTACTAACAGTGTGGTATTTTTGTTATAGGGTGCTATTGAGCGAACAGGGACAGCCACTTGCTGAGCAGCAGGGAAATATTGATGTGCCAAAGCTGATACTGTTACCACTTGATGCGTTGCACAAACTTCTTCCAGCTCCGCCACCGTAAAAAGTTTGGCACTATGCTCCTTGTTTTCCGTATACAAATTAGCAAGTGTATTAAAAAAAGCCCCAGGCTCATCCACTATAGGCAGACAACTCTCGTGCAAATATTCAAAAATTGATACTTTTTTGTCGCTTATAGTCCAACTGATGGCACTAATCTCAGTTTCTTGAAGATTTTCCAAAGACCGTTGAGTTGCCAAATCAAAGGATCTCAATCCATCAAGAGCATCATCAAACCATTCGAGACGCAGGGGATTATCCAAATTGATAGGAAAAATATCCATAATATCGCCACGAATGGCAAACTGACCTAATGTTTCCACTTGTTCTACACGCTCATAGCCGCGATTCACCAACTCCTCAGCCAAAGCCTGTTGCTCCACTTGCTGCCCTAATTTAAAAGTTAAAGACGTGCCTTGAACATCAAGGGGTTCCGGTAATTTTTGCAAAAAAGCCTCAGCAGTGACGAAAACAGCGCCGCTCTTATGCTGCTCCAACAACTGAAGAGCTGCTAAACGTTCTGCCAAAAGTTCTTTGTTCTTGGTATCAACCTGCGTATCAGATAAATTGGCGGGGTACAATTCCAAGGCAGTCAGCGTCGGGAAAAAATAATTTAATACCCGTCGATATTCTCTAATAGCGTCTCGTTGTGGTACCAAAAAAACAAAGGCACCCGAAACATTCAGTACTTGTTTCAAGGCGCACAAAAGCCCTGGCTTGACAGGTCCTGCCAAGCCAGAGATATTCAGGCTATGTCCCTGCCGCCATGCAGCGGCAAGTTCATTGACACATTTTGTAGTTGTCAGAAGTCTTAAAAATTCATCACCCATGTGTTACAGCCTTACTGAGCTTAACCCCTCACCTTACAGTT
>JAQUUF010000155.1 GCA_028693975.1 Acidaminococcaceae bacterium | reverse complement strand
AATGCCCACCGCCTCGCCATGGGTATACTTATCGTAGTGGAAACATTTTTCCACGGCGTGCCCAATGGTATGTCCAAAATTCAAGACCATCCGCTCGCCTGTATCATGCTCATCAGCTTCCACCACACGAGCTTTTTGCGCGCAGCAGACAGCAACAATCTTCTCCATACAAGATAATAATTCGGCATCGCTCTTAATGCTCTGCAAGAGAGCAAAGAGCGCGGCATCGCCAATGCAACCGTATTTAATAGCCTCAGCTAAACCGTCGTGCAGATAGCGCGGCGGCAGTGTTTGTAAGAGCGTAGGGTCAATCAGAACTAACTTCGGTTGATAAAAAGCTCCCACCAAATTCTTGCCCGCAGCCAAATCAACAGCTACCTTACCACCTACACTGCTGTCAATCTGTGCCAAAAGGCTAGTCGGCAACTGCACAAAATCCACCCCACGCAAATAGGTAGCGGCGGCCAGTCCACCCAAATCGCCAACCACGCCACCGCCCAAGGTCACAACTATATCACTACGGGTCAATGCTGCGGCAGCGAGCTGGTCATAGACTTGACCCAAGGTCGTCAAATTCTTACTGCTCTCGCCAGGCGTAATAACAATTGGAGTTACCGCTAACCCCACCTGCTCCAATGACTGCCGGACCAGCTCTCCATAAAGACTATAAACATTGCTATCACTAATCAGGGCGGCTTTAGTAGCTCGCGTAACTTGTCTGATTTGTTTACCGCACTGAGCTAGCGAATTATCTTCTATGATGATATTGTAGCTATTTTCTCCCAAATCAACGATAATTTTTTGCATTAAAGAGGTCCTTTCTCTTTTGCTTAGCCGCTTCCATATACTCCAGCAGGCCTTGTTTGTCATCTGCTCGGAGCAACTGCTCCCATTTGTCCAATTCTTTTTTGTATTGCTCAATTTCCGCTATGACGCCTACTTTGTTGTAGAGAAATAAATCCGCCCACAAGGGACCATTAATATCGGCTACTCTGGTCGCATCGCGGAAGGAGCCAGCAATAAAATACTTGGTATTGGGAGTCAAGGAAGCACTATTAACCAAAGATAAAGCCAAAACATGGGGCAAATCACTGGTATAGGCGATTATTTTGTCATGTTCCTCGGCAGTTATCTCTACCACATGCTTGCACCCCAGCGTCAGCGCAAAGTCCTTCAGCCACTGAACATGTTCCGGCTGATTGACCTCCCGCTTAATAACAATGTAATTGGCACCGTTGAATATTTCCGCAGCGCTTTGGCCGTAGCCTTTACCTTCTCGCCCTGCCATAGGATGTCCGGAGACAAAATCCCGCCCTGCCCCTAGGAGAGCATCAACTTGCTCTAAGAGATTACTCTTCACCCCGGTCACATCGGTAAATAATACGTCCTGCTTAAAATATTGCACATGTTCGCGGACAAATTCCACCAAATTAGCAGGGTAAAGAGTAGCAATTATCACATCTGCCTGTCTAAGCGGTTCTAGTGAGTCCAAGCAGCCTTCGTCGATATAGCCCTCATCCAAAGCCATCAGAGTCACGACCTTATTACGATCTAGGCCAATCACATTTTTTACTTTTAAGTTTTTTAAAGCCTTAGCGTAAGAGCCACCAATGAGCCCCAAGCCAATCATGGCAAAAGTTAAATCCTGTAGTTTTTTCATGATATTTTATTATAGCATAGCCCTTCATGGATTTTTTAAGCTTTTTATATCTCTCTGCCTACAATCGGCGCTATCTTTTTGAGGTCTGCCATCAAGGCTGCGAATTTGGCTGGTTTGAGGGACTGTGCTCCGTCGCACCAAGCGTTCTCGGGGTCGTTGTGGACTTCTATCATCAGTCCGTCTGCTCCTACCGCCACAGCTGCTTTAGCCAGCGGCTCCACCATCCACCACAAGCCAGCGGCATGGGAAGGGTCTACTATTACCGGCAAATGGCTGAGCTTCTTAACTGCCGGGATAGCGCTGAGGTCTAGTGTGTTGCGGGTATAAGTCTCGTAGGTCCTGATACCGCGCTCGCAGAGCACTACATTCTCATTGCCGCCACTCATGATATATTCGGCGCTCATGAGCCATTCTTCTATAGTCGCTGCCAAGCCGCGCTTCAAGAGAATGGGTACATTGGTCTTGCCTAGCTCCTTCAACAGCTCGAAGTTCTGCATATTGCGGGCACCGACTTGAATCATGTCTACCTTGCCCACAAATTCGTCTATCTTGTCGGCGCTCATAATCTCCGTCACGATGGGAAGGTGGTAATCTGCTCCGGCTTGCTCCAGCATCTCCAGGCCTTTTTCTTTCAGTCCTTGGAAAGAGTAGGGCGAAGTACGAGGCTTGAAGGCTCCGCCGCGCAGCAAGGTGGCGCCTGCCTCTTGCACCGCACTGGCTACCGTGTGCATCTGCTCGTATGTCTCAATAGAGCAGGGGCCGGCGATAATGGCCAGCTTCTTGCCACCAATCTTCACACCGCTGACATCGACTACGGTGTTCTCCGGGTGGAACATACGATTGGCCCGTTTAAAAGGCTCCTGCACCCGCATGACCTTCTCCACACAATCATTAATGGTTATACGACGAGGGTCCAACGCCGTAGTATCGCCAATAATACCAAAAATAGTCATGGTCGTACCGACAATCTCATTGATTTGGAAATGCTCCTTCACCAGCATTTTTCTAATTTTGTCTTTCTCGTTTTGTGGTGCACCAGGCTTGAAAACAATAATCATGGTTGCAACAACCTCCTTCTTCTTTTTTATATTTTATTATTTATTATAACATCTATGACTAACAGTTAAATGAATCAACAACGGCTTTTTATGCTTTTTATGCTTTTTATGCTCATTTCTTTGCAGAGCCAAAGAAACGAGCCAAAGAAAGGCTCTTACGGCGCTCTTCTCTAATTCTGGCTCAGGGGGCTAATTTCGCTAGCTCGAATCGCCAGCGAACCAAGCGCGGCTTGGCAAGCCAAGCCGCGTCTCGCAGCACTTATTATCCCTCCTTCGCAAACGAATTAGCTGCGAATGCGCCTACACCACTTCTAATTATACTGAAGCATAAATTACAGGTGGTTGTGGCACAGTTCGAAGGCAATCTGTAAGATCATGAGTTCTAATGAACGTAACAAGCGTCTTTAGTTCCTAAAAACCAACCTCTCAGTCACCTACGGTGCCAGCTCTCCTTGCAAGGAGAGCCTTGCCAAGCCACCTATGACTCCTGCGTCCCTTAAAGGGACGCCTTAAAAGGGTTATATCTCTCTGCCTACAATCGGCGCTATCTTTTTGAGGTCTGCCATCAAGGCAGCGAATTTGGCCGGTTTGAGGGACTGTGCTCCGTCGCACCAAGCGTTCTCGGGGTCGTTGTGGACTTCTATCATCAGTCCGTCTGCTCCTACCGCCACAGCTGCTTTCGCCAGCGGCTCTACCATCCACCACAAGCCTGCGGCATGGGAAGGGTCGACTATTACCGGCAAGTGGCTGAGCTTCTTAACTGCCGGGATAGCACTGAGGTCTAGTGTGTTGCGGGTATAAGTCTCGTAGGTCCTGATACCACGCTCGCAGAGCACTACATTCTCATTGCCGCCACTCATGATATATTCGGCGCTCATGAGCCATTCTTCTATAGTCGCTGCCA
>JAQUUF010000154.1 GCA_028693975.1 Acidaminococcaceae bacterium | reverse complement strand
GGTCCGGATGGTGACACTTTGGGTTCAGCTTTGGCCTTGGCTGAAGGTCTAAAAAGCTTAGGTAAACAAGTTATAGTTACGGTTGATGATTTAATCGGTAGTACCTATAGCTTTTTGCCGGGTATCGCTGATATTGTGACGCCAGTAGAGGGGCAGGTTTTTGCTGCTGACTTATTAGTAGCTATTGATTCTAGTTCCATTGATAGGCTTGGTGTTTTATCTCAGTTGGTGCAGGCACCTATACTGAATATTGACCATCATATCTCCAATACAAAGTTTGCGGATTTTTTGTATCTTGATGCCACTGCGTCTGCCACGGGAGAGATTATTTATTCCTTGTTGCGACAATTACAAGTGGATATTTCACTGGGAATGGCTACTAATCTTTATGTGGCTATTGTCACTGATTGTGGTTATTTTAAATATTCCAATACTACACCCAAGTGCATGATGACGGCGGCTGAGCTTGTTGAGCTTGGTGTGAAGCCGAACGAAGTCTCCTATAATTTGGAGATGAAATCAAGGGATAACTTACTCCTGTTGCGCCAAATACTTAATACTTTGGCTTTTGCAGCAGAGGGTAAGATTGCCTCCATTGAGATTAGTTTAGCTAATTACAATAAGGATATAGATACTGATGCCTTTATTCAATATCCTCGCTATATCGAGGGAGTAGAAGTTGCTTTTATGTTCAAAGCCGTTGAGCAGAATGTTACAAGGGTCAGCATGCGTTCACGCACTATTGATGTTAGCAGTATTGCACTTAGCTTCGGCGGTGGTGGACACAAAAGAGCAGCAGGCTGCACCTTCCACGGGGACTTGACTGAAGCCAAGACGGCACTTATTGCAGCAGTGCAGAAAGAAATGGATAAATAAGCATGGATGGAATTTTTGTTGTATATAAGCCACGAGGGATAACGAGCCACGATGTAGTTTATCGTATGCGTAAGATTCTTAATATGCGTAAGATTGGTCATGGTGGGACTTTGGATCCTATGGCAGAAGGCGTTTTGCCTGTTTTTACCGGCAAAGCAACACGATTGTTAGAGTATGCGTTAGAAGGAGAGAAGACTTACCAGGGCGTGATTACTTTTGGCGCACAAACAACCACAGGCGATGCAGAAGGCGAAGTGCTTTCTACTTCTCCTGTGGTGTTTTTAAAACAAGAGAAGATTGATTCTGTTTTGAGGCAGTTTACTGGTCCTATTATGCAAGTGCCACCTATGTATTCAGCTATTAAACAACAAGGACAGCCTTTGTATAAGCTAGCGCGTAAGGGCGTAGAAGTGGACAGAGAACCTAGAGCTATTATAATTCATAGTCTCAAAGAGATTGCCTATGATGAGTCGACGCTTACGATAGAAGTTAATTGTTCTAAAGGAACCTATATTCGTAAGTTAGCAGAAGATATTGCTTTGGCTTGTAATATGCGAGGACATTTAACTAAACTAGTGAGGACGCAAGTGGGGGAATTCACTTTGGCAGAGGCTCGTACTTTAGAAGAAATAGCGACTGATTATACAGCTTGTGTCTTGCCGTTGGGCAGAGCAGTACAGGATTTGCCACTTCTTGTTGTAAATAACTTACAAGGGCGTCGTATTGCTCAAGGAGTGCCGACAACCTTGCCAAACCTATGTGAAGAAGGTTGCATATATAGGGTCGAGACACGAGATGGCATCTTAGTAGGTACAGGTAAGTGCAATGATGGTCGTGTGCGAGCCTTAAAAGTAATTAATATTCCTGAGGAAGAAGCCGAAGTTAATGAGAGTAATTAAAACCTTAGATGAACTGAATAGCGTGCAATTACCCCCATCCGTTGTAGCTTTGGGAACCTTTGACGGAGTGCATTTGGGACATCAGAATATTATTTCTTGTGCCAAAGACCATGCGACTGCAAAGAATTTACTGAGTATGGTTTTTACTTTCTCTAACCATCCTTTGGCCGAATTGCTTCCAGAGAAAGTTCCGCCTTTACTTTTGGAACCTAACGACAAGGAGCAGATATTAGCTTCTTTGGGAACGGATATTCTTATTAATATACCTTTTGACGAGCAATTTGCTCAGTTAAAAACAAAGGAGTTCGTAGCTTTATTACACAAGTGTAATGTGCAGGCTGCTATAGTGGGTGAGAACTATAGTTATGGCTTCTTGGGGCAAGGCAATGTTAAAACTCTTAAGCAAGAGGCGGCAGAACATAATATAGAAATAATTGTTTTGCCTCTGTTGACTTTGGAACATAATATTGTCAGCAGTAGTAATATTAGAAGATTAATTCATGATGGGCAAATCGAGTTAGCTAATAAGATGCTAGGGCGTGAGTATGCTCTTAGTGGTATAGTAACCAAAGGCGACCAAAGAGGTAGGTTAATTGGTTATCCTACTGCTAATCTTGTGCTGACCAATACTCCTTACACGTTGCCGCAAAGTGGCGTCTATGCGGGGCATGTACTTTACAACAAAGTGAATTATAAGGCACTGGTTAATGTGGGTACGAATCCGACTTTTAATAATAAAGAACTAAGGTTGGAGGCTCATTTGTTGCATTTTGATGAAGATATTTATGCTAAGACAGTTCGTGTTGCTCTGTCTGCTTTTGTTAGAGAAGAGAGAACTTTTGCTAGTGTGCGGGAATTAAAAAAACAAATTATTACTGACCAGGATAAAATAGAGCTAATACTAAAATAAGCATTGCCAGCTCAGGTCTTATTATGCTATAATAGCAAAGCGTTAAGAACCTTAGCGTGGAGTTACGTTACTCCGACGGATTCTACAGCTGAGGCATTTAGAAATTATTAGGAGGTATGTCACCATGATGACACCGGAAAGAAAGAAAGAGTTAATTGAGACCTATCGCATTAATGAAACCGATACTGGATCTCCCGAAGTACAAATTGCAATTTTAACTGAAAGAATTACTTATTTAACAGAGCATTTAAAAGAGCATAAGAAAGACCATCATTCTCGTCGTGGTTTGTTGAAGATGGTTGGTCAACGTCGTGGCTTGCTCAACTATTTGATGAACAAGAACATTGAGCGTTATCGTACAATTATTGAAAAATTAAAGATTCGTAAATAAAACATTTAAAAAGGTGCATTGCCTCAGGCAATGCACCTTTTTTGTGGGAAATTTTATTGAATGATATGAATTGATAAAGCGTCAATGGTCAAATAAACATGTGCACCAGAGGGGAAAGTCTGTTTGTGATAAGGGTTGTATTCTTTTACTTCTAGACTTTGACCGCCAACGTCAATAGTATAGTCTTGTGATTCTCCCATGAAGACGCTCGAAGTGATGGTAGCTGGTATTTCTCCAGTGGAGGACAGCTGCAAGGCTTCCGGTCGTAATACTACTTTGCAGTCAGTATTGGCTGCGATATCGCAGGTAGAAGGTTTAATATAGTTTTTGCCAAAGAGGGTTATCGTTGTGTTTTTAGTATCGTGGGCTATGACTTTGGCTGGTACTATGTTGGCAATGCCAATGAAGTCGGCAACGAATTCTGTAGCAGGTTTGGCATATATTTCTTTGGGTTCACCTATTTGTTCAATATTACCTTCGCGCATAACTATAATTTTATCTGAAAGACTCATGGCTTCAGATTGGTCATGAGTTACATAGATGCTGGTGATACCAAC
>JAQUUF010000153.1 GCA_028693975.1 Acidaminococcaceae bacterium | reverse complement strand
CTTACCTATATTAAGCGTACTCCCTTCTTTAACTTCTAGCAAGCGTTCTCCCAAGTCTAGCTTAAAGAATTGCTTAATAAGAGTAGCCGACTTAGCATTGGTTACTACTTTGGTCTCCGGATGCAACGCCAACAACTCCAACAAAGTGGCCGAGTGATCTGGCTCCATATGGTGTATCACTACATAATCCAGTGGCTTTCCTTGCAAAACATATTCTAAATTCTCAAAGAACACTTTGGCTACTGCCTTGTCTACTGTATCAAACAATACATTTTGGGCGTCCAACAAAAGATATGCATTGTAAGAAACTCCTCTAGGTACAGAATAAACACCCTCAAACATCGCCAAACGTCTGTCGTTCCCGCCAACCCAAACTAAATCTTCAGTGATTTTCCTCGTGCAATGCATCTTTGTTTTCCCCCTTTAACAATTGAATAATATCCGACTTAAAAACAGGTTTATTAAGTAGTGCTGTCACATTCAAACTGCCAATCTTCTTGGCTATCGCAACATAATTATAATCGGAAAGCAACACTACACGCATGGGCTCAATGCCCATCTCATTGATAGCCATTACTGTCTCCAGTCCATCCATCTCTGGCATTTGCCAGTCCACGAAACAGAAGTCAAAATTCTGTTCATCTTGTTGCGCACTAGCCAAAGTCTCTAGAGCTTCCTTACCACCTTCTACTAGTAAGGTCGTAATTCCAAATTTTTGCAGTAGGTTGCACAAGGCCACACCGCTGGCTTTTTGGTCCTCCACTACAATCGCTCTAAGGTTACTCTCCACGATTGCTGTATCAATTTCCTCATGAGTCTCAGCCTCGAAGCCAAAAGGTATTACTACAGTAAACTTACTACCTTGTCCAACTTGGCTCTCAACTTTGACAGACCCATTCATCATATTGGTTAATTGATTACTGATAGATAGACCTAAACCGCTGCCACCGTAATTTTTGCCTACAACTCTGCCTGCCTGCTCAAAAGGCTCAAAAATTTTCTCTAGGTCTTCCTGTGCAATCCCTAGTCCTGTATCTGTAATCTCAAACTGCATTCTGACTTTCTTATTATGTAAGTCCAATTGCTTGATTGAAAAAGCAATCTTGCCGCCTTGGGCAGTGAATTTGAAAGCGTTAGACAAAATATTCAGCAAAACTTGATTGATTCTCGTTTTGTCTCCTATCACTATTTCTTGGTCTACATCTTTGAGCAGAACCTCAAAATCTATACCTTTCGCTTTGGCCTGACTGTAATACATTCTTGCTAAGTTACTAATAATTTCTTTCAAACTAAAGGAAGCATTCTCTAACTCCATATGACCTTTCTCAATAGAAGCCATATTGAGTACATCGTTGACCATCTCAGACAAATGCTGCACTGAAATATTGGCATCGGCGATAATAGTCTGCAAATTCTCTGCCGAAGTCTGGCCCTTGGCATTCTCTAAGGTATGTGTCAAGGTGGTCAGCGGCAGATTAATTTCATGCGCTAAAGACATCAGATAGGTACCTTTGTCCTGTGCTGCCTTCTGCGCCTCCAGGAGATTTGTTTGCAGCTGCTCTCGTTGAGCCACTTCTTTGCTCTGAGTTACTTCTACATTACGTTTAAGCAATAAGCATACTCTTTGGTGCTGGGATGCTTCTTTTTTAACGCCTTGAACCATAATAGACATCCAGTGATACTGTCCATCCTTTTGCTTTTCTCGCAGTATATATTCCTCTTGTGTACAGGTTTTCATTACACGCTCCAAAATAGCGGGAATAGTATCTGTTTGAAACTGCTTGGTATCTAGCGGATTAAAACGGTTCAATAATTCCTCTGCACTTGGTAGTGCCTTAACAATAGCGCTTAACTTTTCATTTTTAATCTTGTAGGAAATTATTTGCTTATTCTCCGGGTCAATTTCTGCTACCGAATCATGCGCCAAACATAAGTTAGTAATAAACTCACTATATTGGGCATTAAGCTTTTTGGTCTTTTTCAATTTACTTCTTTGTACTAAGGCCAAGATTAATAAAAGCACCAGTATAACAAGCACGGCAACGGCGGCACCCACAGCATGCATATTAGCTTTGAGACTCGCCAGCACATCTACTGTTGGTTCTTGGGGTAGCGACAAAGTATTAGCTGCTACTACGCTTTGAATGTAATTAGGACCCAAGTTATGTAAAGCTTTATTAAGAATCGTTACCAATTCCCGTGGTTGTTCTTTTTTGACAGCAAATGCCAACGGCACACTCTTCCCATAGAGAACCCGTACTTGTAGCTTAGAATCTTTATTCGAGGCCACAATTTTGTTTAAGGCATACGTGTTATTTAGGAAAACATCCACTTGCCCTTGCTGCAAAGCAGTCAACACCGCCGCCAAATTAGGATATTCATGAATGTTCTCCGGCTTAAACTCCTTATAAACCAAAGAAGCCGACTCCGCGTCACCAGAGATTAGAGCTACTGTCTTGCGGGCTTTATTATTTGCTAGGAACAATTCACCGTAAGGCATATACAAATAAGAATCGCTCAATCTAAGATTAAGTTTCTCTGCTTGATTCAAGGTCAGCCCGGCGTCAGCTTTGATAGCAATTGCATCATCCCTGAACTTTGCCTCGTATTCCGCTCTATCAATAGCAGGTACAAAATCAAACTTTAGTCCTGTTCGCTTGCTAACTTCTGCTAATAACTGAGGAATAATACCTTGGGCTTTGCCCGCCAAATCGAAATAGGACAAAGGCGCTAGGTCTGGCTTAACCAAAACTTTAATCGGAGTACCGGTTGACTTAAGCTTATTAATATAGTTTTGCTCTTCAGCAGTTAAGCCCAAATCAGCCAGTTGACCATTGTGGTAATATTTGGCAGCCAATTCATTCAATAGCCCCGGCTTATCACTCAGGCTTTTGTCTAGAGCTTGGTTAACGGCCTGTAATATTTTCGTGTTACCTTTTTTTACTGCTATGTACACAGGAGCAGAATTAAACTGCAAAAGTACCTTGGCATTGCTAATGTCTTGTATTGTGCCTGTTACTATGGCATCTACTGTAGCACCATCTTCCAATGCTTGATTAAGCTCAACATAATTATCAAAATAAACAGGCTTGAAGGGAACCTTTTTCTCTTGAATGTACTTTTCGAACACCGTATTATTCACACTGCCACGCACCATGCCAACCCGCATATCCTTGTAAGTAACTGGCTCATCCTGTTTATACTTATCAGTAGTTGATTTGGTTAATAGTACCGCAGCATTATGGCCAATCGCTTTGGTAGAAAAATCAAATTCTTTTTCTCTATCCTTGGTTTTGCTCACGCCTAAGACAATATCTACATCACCCTTACCTAATTTAGTAAGGATTTCACTCCAGCCTCTGTCATACCCCTGGTAGTCATAGGTCCAAGAACCATAGCTGGCCAAATTCTGTAGCAGTTCATAGGCATAACCCGTTTTTGTTTCCTCTTTATCCATCACCTGGAAGCCGGGTATAGCCGTATAACCAATTTTGATTTTGCTACTCGCTGCCACTGCCAAATTGGGCAATAAATTACAAAGCAGCGAGAAAACAATTAAGACATTGCAAACTTTTACCCATAACCTGTGTTTCAACATCGCTTCACCCTTCGCCTCAAACTAAATTGATTTAACTTGTC
>JAQUUF010000152.1 GCA_028693975.1 Acidaminococcaceae bacterium | reverse complement strand
CGGCGGTGGATATTTCAGCAGAGGCAGTAGTAAACACAAAGTACAATATAGCTCTTAATGGGTTAAGCGACAAGGTTAAGGTTCTAGAGGCCAATGTTTTCGACCTTTTATCGGAATTAGTTCTTAATAAAGACCATAGTTATGATTTTGTTATCTTAGACCCGCCCGCCTTTACTAAAAGTGGCAGTACGGTCAAAAATGCCTTGCGAGGATACAAGGAAATAAATATGAAGGCGATGAAGCTCTTGCCTAGAGGTGGTTTCCTAGCAACTTGTAGTTGTTCGCATTTCATGCCAGAGGGCCTTTTTGTGAAGATGCTCCGTGATGCGGCCTTCGACGCTGATGTGTCTTTGCGGCAAGTAGAAGCCAGGCAACAAGCTCCAGACCATCCAATTTTGTATTCTGTGCCCGAGACCAATTATTTGAAGTTTTATATTTTCCAAGTGGTTTAACTGTGTTGCTTATGCTATAATTAAAAAATTGGAGGCGATAATATGTTTAAGAAAATATTTGGTGTTTTTGCTTTGTGCAGTACAATAATGATAGGTGGTGTGTTGGCACAGGCTGAAGCAGCGACGACGATGCAAAAATATAATCAATCTACTATCTGTGTAATTGTGATGAAGGATTCTATTAGTCTTTTGGCTGAGCCTAACCTCAATAGTTTAGTTATTGGGCAAATTACCAAGGGAACTGAATTAGTTCCCATCAATCAGCAAATGAATACCCAGGAAAATCTAATCTATAATCTAGTAGTTCGTGCTGATGGTACAGTAGGCTGGATAGATGCCACTGCTGTGAAGATTGTGGGTAAGAAAGCTAAATAAAGCAAAATAGTAAATGGCTGTAACCGTTAAGAGGATTGAACCTCAAGGTTACAGCCATTTTTGGCTTCTATTTAGTTAAAAATTTGTGCACGGCAGCAGCGCAGCGACGACCTTCACTAATAGCCCATACTACTAGACTCTGTCCTCGCCGGGCATCCCCGGCGGCAAAAACTTTGGGAATATTGGTGGCAAAATCTGTCTCGGAAGCAGCAATATTATTTTGGGCTGTGGTGGTAAGAGCAAATTCTTCACAGAGCTTTTGCTCCGTGCCAACAAAACCCATCGCTAACAAAACTAACTGCGCATCCAGTTCTTCTTCGGAGCCTTTAATGGGGACAGGGTGCATAGACGCACCGCTACCGCACCATTTAACTTGGCAAACTTTTAGCTTGTTGACTTTACCATCTTTGCCTTCAAAAGCTTGGCTCATGAGGCAATAGCGACGAGGGTCCTTGTGATATACGGCCAAAGCTTCTTCTTGACCATAGTCGGTTTTGAAAACTCTTGGGAACTCGGGCCAGGGGTTGCTACCTGTTCTCTGTTGTGGGAGGCAGGGCATGATTTCAATCTGGACAATGCCAGCAGCGCCTTGACGGAGGGCTGTGGCTACGCAGTCGGTACCGGTATCGCCGCCGCCGATTACTACCACATGTTTATCCTTAGCCGAGATACTAGCAGATTCAGGTGCTTTGTCCAAATAGGCCTTGGTGGCGGCTGCAAGATAATCTTTGGCGAAGTGAATACCTTCTAGTTCGCGCCCTGCAATAGGCAGGTCTCTGGGGACGGTGGACCCGGTAGCACAAACTACAGCATCGTACTCTTCCAACAAAGTTTCAGAAGACATGGTAATACCGATTTCTGTATTGAGTACAAAATCGATGCCACTCTTAGACATAAGTTTCAAGCGTCGATTAACTATTTTCTTGGATAGCTTCATATTAGGTATGCCATACATGAGCAGACCACCTGCTCGGTCTGCTCTTTCAAAAACGGTGACTAGATGGCCTTGTTTGTTGAGCTCATCGGCGCATGCTAGTCCTGCGGGACCGCTGCCGATTATAGCTACCTTTTTACCGCTACGCTCGTGAATAATTTGAGGTTGGACTAATTTGTCGGCAAACGCTTTCTCTATAACATATTGCTCAATATTTTTGATTGTGACGGGAGTTGTAACAAGTCCCGCTGTACAGGCCCCTTCGCAGGGAGCGGGACAGACATGAGAAGTGAACTCAGGGAAGTTATTGGTCTTACTTAATCTAGCATAGGCCCATTCATCTAAGTTGTTGTAGATTAGGTCATTGAATTCAGGCATAAGATTATGCAAAGGACAACCAACTAGAGCACGTCCTAGCATAATACCGCTATGGCAAAAGGGAACACTGCAATCCATACAACGAGCAGCCTGTTCTTTAATACTATCTTGGTGGGAGAGTGTAGGTGGTTTTATTTCCTCCCAATCTTGTAATCTTTTGGCCACAGAGCGCAGGGGCAATTCGTGGCGTGTATAATCTATGAATCCTGTTGGTTTACCCATTATTTTGCTCCCTCCTCAAATACTTTTAGTGCAGCTTCACTAGTAGAATAGCCTTCTTGCAGATAATCATCCATCCTACTTACAATACGTTTAAAATCAAGGGGAATTACCTTAACGAAATTGCCAATCTCATCTTTCCAATCTCTCAAAATGTTTTGGGCAGTGGTACTGCCAGTATATTGAGCATGGTGCAGAATCATCTTTTGAATACGTTGCTTGTCATTGACAGCCTTCACTTTTTCTAGACTAACCAACTCTTTGTTACAATAATCGGCAAAGGTGCCGTCTTTGTCATAGATATAAGCGACGCCGCCACTCATGCCAGCGGCAAAGTTACGCCCTGTTTTACCCAAGATGACGACGATACCGCCAGTCATATATTCACAGCCATTGTCGCCTACTCCTTCTACCACAGCATTAGCTCCGCTGTTACGGATAGCAAAACGTTCTCCGGCAATACCGCGTATATAGGCAGAGCCAGAGGTTGCACCATAGAGTGCGACATTACCGACAATGATATTCTCGTGAGGATTAAAGGATACTTTGTTGAAAGGTTTGATGATGACCTTGCCGCCGGATAAACCTTTGCCGACATGGTCATTAGCGTCACCAGTGAGACTTAAGGTTACGCCAGAGGGTAAAAAGGCACCAAAGCTTTGGCCGGCACTACCGTTGAAATTTAGCGTGATTGTATTAGGTGGCAGACCTTTGGCTCCGTACTGACGTGTAATTTCGCTACCTAGGATAGTTCCGACCACGCGGTCGGTATTTTTGATGGGCAGGGTAACTTCCACAGGCGTACCATCGCGAAGAGCTGTGTGACAAATGGACATTAATTCTCTGACATCCAGAGATTTTTCCAAGTGATGGTTTTGCTTCATGGTGCAGTGGTTAGCGGTGCCAGGTTCAACTTCTGGCTTGAAGAGGAGCGGGGCAAGATCCAAGGTGGCAACCTTACCGCTTAAGTTTTCTTTGGGTACCAGCACTTCGGTACGACCTACCATCTCGTCGATAGTTTTAAAACCTAACATGGACATATATTCACGTACTTCTTGGGCGATAAAATGCATAAAATTAATTACATATTCTGGTTTGCCATGGAAGTTCTTGCGCAAGAGCGGGTCTTGAGTGGCAATGCCCATAGGACAGGTATTAAGATTGCAGACCCGCATCATAACGCAGCCTAAAGCCACTAGTGGTGCAGTGGCAAAACCGAATTCTTCGGTGCCAAACAAAGCCGCCATTACTACATCACGGCCTGTCATTAATTTACCGTCAGTTT
>JAQUUF010000151.1 GCA_028693975.1 Acidaminococcaceae bacterium | reverse complement strand
TAAGCTCCCACCACAGCTTCAAAAGCATCAGCTAAGATGGACGGCCTCTCACGGCCAGACACTCTGAGCTCACCATTGCCTAAGCGTAGATATTCACCCAAGCCAACCTGCTTGGCTAGTCTAGCCAAAGTAGCCTCACAGACCAAGAAGGCTCTGAGCTTAGACAAATAACCTTCATCTTTGTCCGGATATTTGGCGTAGATATAAGTACTGACCACTACACTTACAACCGAATCTCCCAAAAACTCCAGACGCTCATTATGCTCTGGACGGGGTAATTGCTTCGCTTCGTAAGCATAAGAGGTATGAGTAAGGGCTGTGTCCAACAGCTGTAGATTACGCATAGTAATGCACAGCTTGTCACACAATTGTTCCAAATCTTTACTTCGTTGTTTATCCATCCCTACTTCACTTAATCCTTAGTCTTGAAATTTTTTGAAAACCAAAGTAGCATTATGACCGCCAAAACCGAAGTTATTGGACAGTGCTACCTTGACGTCTGCTTGGCGTGCTACATTAGGAACATAGTCCAAATCCAAGCCTTCCTCGGTATCGACATCTTCATAGTTGATAGTGGGAGGAATAATGCCGCGCTCAATAGTCAATGCCGTAGCAATAGCCTCTACGCCACCGGCAGCTCCTAGAAGATGACCTGTCATAGACTTAATAGAACTCATAGTCATATGAGCTGCATGCTCACCAAAAATCTTCTTGGTAGCAATAGTCTCATTCAAATCGTTACGATGAGTGGAGGTACCATGAGCGTTGATGTAATCAACCTCGTCAGTAGCAATACCGGCATCCTTCACAGCTTGAGCCATACACAGAGCAGGCATCTCGCCACTGGGGTCCGGAGCAGTAATATGGTAAGCATCGGCATTCATACCAAAGCCAATAACCTCAGCATAAATATGCGCACCACGAGCCTTGGCATGCTCTAGTTCTTCGAGCAGTACGACGCCAGCACCTTCGCCCATAACAAAGCCGTTACGCTTCTTATCGAAGGGGCAGGAAGCTTTCTCAGGATTGTCGTTGTTACGAGACAGAGCCTTCATATTGTCAAACCCGGCTACTGCAATAGGACTGATAGCAGCTTCTGTACCACCGGCTAACATCAAATCAGCATCACCATATTGAATGGTTCTCATGGCATCACCGATACAGTTGGTGCCTGTAGCACAAGCTGTTACGATAGCAGTATTGGGTCCCTTGAAGCCAAAAGCAATGGAGATTTGGCCTGCGGGCATATTAGGAATTTCCATAGGAATGAAGAAAGGGCTAATCTTGCTGGGTCCTTTCTCACCATACTTCAAAGATTGCTCTAAGAAAGTATGAATACCGCCGATACCGGAACCTACGCATACACCGGCACGTACAGCGTCAATCTTGCTCAAATCAAGCTTGGAGTCATCCAAAGCCATCTTAGCGGCAGCCACAGCGAACTGAGTAACCTTGTCCATGCGCTTGCCTTCTTTTTTGTCCATATATTGGGTGTAGTCAAAATCCTTGACCTCACCGGCAATCTTTACGCCAAAATCAGTGGTATCAAATTGAGTAATGGGCCCTACGCCGGATTTGCCGGCAATCAAGTTCTCCCAAAAAATCTCGGTACCGATACCGATGGGAGTAACAGCTCCTAAACCGGTTATTACTACTCTTTTCTTCAAAAAAATCACCTCATAAATTAAATTTGTGCTATCTCTTCTTTGAGTCTTCTAAAAATCTCTTTTACGGGCAATATCTCCGTAATCTTCCACATGTTCGCTCCGGTAAAGACCAAACCAGTCTCTAGGTCACCTTGCTGAGCACGCGTCAAAGCTCTAATAATACAGAAGCTTCTGGAGCAATGCTTCAAGCAAGCGTCGCAAGTCGTTGGTCTGGGTTGAGTACCTTCCAAGATCTTCTTGGCAAAAGGATTGAGCACGGCGCGACCCTTAAGCCCTACCGGACTATCTATTTGTACTACATCTTCTTTTTTCATTTTGAGGTAGAAGTTCTTCAGAGCCGGGGCTCCGTTGGACTCTACACTGGCGGCAAAACGACTGCCCATCTGGACACCGCTAGCGCCTAATTTATATAGCTCTGCTACATCACTGCCGGTAACTGCACCGCCGGCGGCAATAACAGGAATTTTCACTGCTTTGACAACATCAGGCAAAATCTCTTTGATAGAAAGCTGAGTGCCTAGGTGGCCTCCTGCTTCCGTACCTTCTACTACTACCGCTGCTGCGCCTAATTTCTCCGAAATCTTAGCCAGCTTAGCTGAGGACACAATAGGAACTACCGGCACACCATATTCCCGGCCAATGACGAAAATATCTCTTGAAAATCCGGCACCAGCGACAATCAAGTCAACCTTTTCTTCTGCTGCTGTTGTGATTATGCCTTTAAATTCCCTAGCAGCAAACATAACATTAATACCAATCAAACCATGCCCTTCGGACAATTGGCGCGCCAAGCGAATCTCATGGCGTAATTGCTCAAAAGGTAATCCAGAAGCAGCCACAAGCCCTACGCCGCCTTCCCGTGCTACAGCACCGGCCAAGCGAGCCGTCGACAGCCTGATAGCCATGCCCCCTTGCTGAATTGGTATCTCTGCAGTTTTATTACCGATTTTAAGTACTGGTAAATTCAACAAATATCCCCCATTTCAGGACTTACTTCATAATAGGTATTACAAGGATAATGGGAAAGCCTCCTGCGAGGCCTCCCCTTGATATTAATTAATCTTTTTTATCCAACAATTCTACTGCGTCTTTTACAGTACGAATTTTTTCTGCCACCTCATCAGGAATTTCAGTATTGAACTCTTCTTCAAAAGCCATGATTAATTCAACAATGTCTAAAGAATCAGCGCCCAAGTCATCGATGAAAGTGGATTCCATCTTAACATCAGCCGGATCAACGCTTAATTGTTCCACTGTGATAGCTTTTACTTTATCAAAAGTGCTTGTGCTCATCAAATTCACCTCCCTCCACCGCTATATTTTAGTTTAGTAATTTACATTACCATGCCACCGTCAACATGAAGCGTTTGTCCGGTTATATAAGCAGCCTCGTCCGATACTAAGAACAAAACTGCATTGGCAACATCTTCTGGCTGTCCGGCTCTCTTCAAGGGAATACCGGCGGCCATTTCTTCTACTACTTTTTCAGGTAATACCGAGGTCATATCCGTAGCGATAAACCCTGGAGCTACGGCATTAGCTGTGATGCCTCGGGAGGCGACTTCTTTGGCGACAGATTTGGTAAAGCCGATAACTCCGGCTTTGGCAGCAGCATAGTTAGCCTGACCTGCGTTACCCATCACGCCTACCACAGAAGAAATATTCACTATCTTACCGGCTCTTTGTTTCATCATATATTTAACAGCAGCCTTGGTGCAATTAAAAACACCTTTGAGATTAGTGGTAAGCACTGCATCCCAATCTGCTTCTTTCATTCTCATCAACAAGCCATCTCTGGTAATACCGGCGTTGTTAACCAAAATATCAATACGACCTAGCTCAGCCACTACCTTATCAACCATGGCAGCACAGGCTTCGGTATCTGCCACATCACCTTGGACCAAAAGGGCTTTGCGTCCTAATTGCTGTACTTCTGCGGCTACTTGCTCAGCCGCAGCTACATTGCCGGCGAAATTAATAGCCACATCTGCTCCTCTTTGAGCCAGAGCCAAAACAATAGCCCGACCAATACCACCAGAGC
>JAQUUF010000150.1 GCA_028693975.1 Acidaminococcaceae bacterium | reverse complement strand
AAAGCCGTCCCCCACTGTCCAGCACCAGTCTCTGTGGTCACACCTTTAAGCTGTTGTTTTTTGGCATAATAAGCTTGGGCAATAGCAGAATTAAGTTTGTGACTACCAGAGGTATTGTTGCCTTCAAATTTATAATAAATCTTGGCAGGCGTACCCAAAGCCTTCTCCAGGTTATAGGCACGACACAAAGGCGACGGACGGTAATTCTTATACATATCCAAAATCTCACCGGGAATATCAATAAACTCAGTAGTATTATCCATTTCCTGCTGTGCTAGTGCTTCACAAAAAACAGGATACAGCTCTTCTGTTTTAATTGGTTTATTAGTGGCCGGGTTAAGCATCGGATCGGGCAATTCACGCATAGCAGTACGCATATTATACCAAGCTGTCGGCATCTGCTCCTCGGTCAAATATAGTCTGTGGGGAATTTTATTAGTCATTATATTAGCCTCCTTAGCTACTTGCTAGTTCTTATCTAGACAACAAAAAACACCTGTCCTAATCAAGGACAGGTGCTAAAACCTGTGGTACCACCTTGTTCACAGAAACAATCTCTGTACTCTCGCAGAATGCCAACACATTCCTCATCTTTAACGTAGATGCTGCGTTGCAGGATACTAACAGCGATTGCTGCTTTCATTGCACCCTCAGTGGTCCATTTGTTAGACTGTTCGCTACTTGGTTCCCAGCAACCCAAGCTCTCTGTAAGCACATCTTCTAACGTTATCTCCACTTCAATGGTTTCAAAGGCGTATTAAATTGAAATTATTGTATCGCTCTAAATGACATATGTCAATCTTTATTTTTCAAAGTGGCCCCTGCTTAGCATCAAGCAGCTAACCTCTAATAGCGACGTTTAGTTGTTAGCAAAGTAGCTAACTTAGCATACAGCAGCTTGATATCAATGGGTTTGGGCAGATAATCATCCATTCCTTCTTGCTCAAGCTTGGACAAATCTTCGGCAAAAGCATTGGCCGTAACCGCTATAATAGGAATACTACGCGAATCTTTGCGAGGCAACTTTCGTATCGCTTCTGCCGCCGCTACGCCATCCATAACCGGCATCCGCAAATCCATCAAAATGCCATCATAGTAATACAGCGGTGAAGCCGCAAACATATCTAACCCTATTTGACCGTTAGCTGCAACCTCAACTTGCATCTGTTGAGCTTCCAAAAGCTTGGTGGCAATCAAGGAATTGGTATCTTGGTCTTCACAGACTAGAATGCGTTTGCCATGCAGCATAGTATAATCCTCCTGCACCTCTTCTGGCCGCGGTGAATCTGCCAGTACAAATATCTGCTTGATGGTAAAAGTTGTCCCCTTGCCCAGGGTGCTGTCTACCGTTATTGTACCGCCCATCTTCTCCACCAAACTCTTCACAATATAGAGCCCTAGCCCTGTACCCTCGCTATTGCTTATGGTCTCGTTCTCCTGTTCAAAAGGCTCAAAGGCCCTTTGCAGGAACTCTTGGCTCATACCACAACCTTCGTCGGCAACGGTAGAAGTTATGGCAACCCTGCCACCGGAGAGAACCTGCGGCACTATTTTCCAAGTAATGGTAGTACCACTCGGCGAAAACTTAATAGCATTAGTCAATAAATTGCTGTAGATTTGCTCCATTCTCAGCTTATCCATTACTACCCACGGTGTAGGCAAGGCACCAAACTCTGTAACTAATTTAATATTCTTAACCTTGGCTTGAGCAGCAAATAACTCCGTAAGCGTCTGCCAGAACTGCAAGCCATCCATAACTTTTTCATTTAATGTTAACTTACCGCTATCGATTTTACTAACATCCAAGACATCATTAAGCAAATTTAGCAGGTATTTGCTTGCATAATCTAACTTAGCAATATAAGTATTTCCTTCTGCGGTCAGATTAGGCTCCTGCCGCAAAAGATTAGTAAACCCAATAATCGCATTCATCGGCGTTCTGATATCATGGTTCATCCTTGACAAAAATTCTGCTCTAGCAGCCATCGCCCTTTCGAGCTCTTGTGATTTAGTCGCAAGATTCTGGTAATAACGCATTTTCTGTCCAAACATAAGCAACACCAAAGTTACCAATAGTGCAATTATCACTACCATTGTTTTATTGGCGCGCAAATGATCCCAAACGGTATAGTGATAAAACAAAGTCGTATCATATTTACTGATGAGAGCCTTAGTTTTATCGGCGTCAAACTGCCCTACCGCTTTGTCTATAATACTAAAGAGCAGCGGATTAGCCCCTCCACGATTACCGCCAATACAAATGCTGACCACAGCATCCATCTTGCTAAGAACAGCAACATCATTATAAGCTGGATTCTGTCTGAGGAACTGCCAAAAGTAATTCGTGTTGACAATTGCATCAATCTTACCTTCATTTAGCCCTTGCAGAGCAGTTTTCTGAGTGGAAAAATGAACTATTGTAGCTTGGGGATACTTAAGCTTCACCGCATACTCTAATCCAGATATTTCTTGAGCTACACCCACGCGCAAAGCGTTTCCTGCCGGCAACTTTTTACCTTGCAAACCAGCAAGGCTTACTTCCGGATTATAGAGATTAACCGACTGATAAAATTCATTGCGCAGATCTGGGCGGCGCAACACAGGCAAGACCAAATTATACTCACCACTACTTAGTATTTCTTGGGTCGTCTGCCCTGGTGGCAAACCCAGCACTTCAAAACTCAATCCACTATGTCGCATAAGCCTCTTGAGCATGTCTACGGCAATACCCTTATATTGACCTTGCTCCTGCCAACCTTCCGGTATTCTGTCTGTAGGCACACCAGCCACCAAATGCGGCCTAGTATCAATATAATCAAGCTCTTCTTCGGTGAATACTGTCTTATACAACCACGGTTTATATTTTTGTTGGAGTCTCACAAAAAAAGTCGGCTGTCTCTTGCCTAGCTCAATTAGAGCAGCATCTAATACTTGTTGCAAGTCCTGCCTATTCTTGCTGGTAACATAATAATTAGTGTGATGTCCAAAATCACGAAGCATAGTTAAATCTTGTGGCATGGCATCAAGTCCATCCACTATGGCCGCTACATCACCTTGCCGCAGAGCAGCCCGCAAGCTCTTCCTATCTGCAAAAGGTACAACCTCTCCGTCCGGGTAATGCCGCCGCAACCATTGCTGATAATAAGAAGCATTGCCATTACTCTTACTATAGCCGATGCGCATGCCAGGCTGGTTCAGCGTCTTCTCCAGTGCAGGTTGCTGCGCTGTGAGCACCATCAGAAAAGAACTGCCTGTACTAACCTGGTGCTGGCTAAAAAGATAATCATCGTCGCGCTCATCCGTCTTAGTGGCACTAGCAATCAAATCTATCCTCCCGGCATCTAGTGCTGCAAAAGCTCCGCTCAAATTATTGCAAGGTACATATTCTATCTCCAAATCAGCTAAAGAAGCCACGTACTGCAATAGCTCCGCATCATAACCGCTATAAGAGGCCTCAGTTTTGTGCAGTCTCTGGCCTCTCTCCCAGTAGGCTACCCTCACGATCTGCTTATTTGCTTCCGCTACAGGCAGCTGCATGGATCCCAAGAGCAAACAATTTGCAATTAGTATGAGACAAACAGTTATCCAGCTGCTTATCTTCTTCATCCTAGCCCTCCTCTGCGCAGAGACTGACACACTTCAAGCATCTCTTTGATTATGTCCATCGCCTTCAATATCAGGCCGCTAACTTAGCTGTGTAGTGCGGTGCTGCATACGACCTGGTAAATTGCTCCAAAAACTTCTTTTGCTTATGGTCATAAGTTTTAACCATAATTTTGTCAGGATA
>JAQUUF010000149.1 GCA_028693975.1 Acidaminococcaceae bacterium | reverse complement strand
CCAATCAACTTGTGTTTTTGGTTACTCCGGAGGGCAATCAAAAACAATTTGTTTTCGATACATCCCCTGGTGGTAAATGGCATATAGAATTTACGCATTCCGTGCAAAAAACACCTGTAGAGGAGTTTTTTATAATTAATGGTGTTGATGATATGGTGATGCAGTATACTAGGTACCAGTCACTAGGTGTTGGATTACCTTTTTTGCCTTCTGAAGGTAAGTTCACTGCGACTAAAGATGGTCATTTTATTCTAGAGATGAATAGGCCCTATAAGAAAGTCCAGATAAGAACTGCTATGGAAGCAAAACCAAAGGTTTATTATGCCGATCAAGAAATATCGGTATATGAGATTTATCAGCCAGGTTCTCTCGTAGAAATGTCTGTAGTAAAAAGATATCGTACATGGTTCAAATAGGAAAGGGGGGACTGCAAGTGAGTAAGACTGAAACCAAAGAAATGTCTGCTGAAGAAATGCTCCAAAAGTTTGACCAAGAATCTAACAAAAGAGAAATGAGCGGTGCTTGGAATAACGTTTTTATTGCAATATCTATTTTGTTTGCAATTTTCCAACTTTATACAGCGACATTTGGTGTTCTTGATGCTTATTTGCAACGTGCAATTCATTTAGCCTTTGGCTTTGCTTTGATTTTCTTACTATATCCAGCCAGAAAAAGTTGGTCCAAGACTTCAATGAATTGGCTAGATGTTTTGTTTGCTGTTGTAAGTGTTGCTACAACAGCTTATGTGGTTATGAATTATCATGAATTAGTATTGCGTGCAGGAATGAATAATGAGACGGATTTTATCGTAGGTCTTGTAGGTACATTGATGGTTTTTGAGGCAGCTAGACGTGTTGTTGGCTGGCCTATGATTACCGTAGCTTTTGTTTTTATGGCCTATGCTTTTCTAGGCCCGTATGCTCCCGGAATTTTGGCACATAGAGGTGTGGGAGTGCAAGAGATGTTTGACCATCTATTCTTTACAACAGAAGGAATATTTGGGGTGCCTATGGGTGTGTCCTCTACCTTCATTTATCTGTTCATTTTGTTCGGCGCATATTTGGAATCCACTGGCTTAGGCAAGTTTTTCATTGATTTGGCTAATGCACTAGCTGGTTGGGCTGCTGGTGGTCCTGCCAAAGTTGCAGTTTTATCTAGCGGTTTGATGGGTACAGTATCAGGTAGTTCTGTAGCCAATGTGGCAGGAACAGGCTCTTTCACTATCCCCATGATGAAAAAATTAGGATATCGCAAAGAATTCGCAGGTGCAGTAGAGGCAGCGGCTTCTACTGGCGGTCAGCTAATGCCTCCTGTTATGGGTGCGGCTGCTTTCTTAATGGCTGAATTTGTTGGTGTACCCTATATTGAAGTAGTAAAGGCTGCTGTTATTCCGGCTATTTTGTATTATGCCGGTGTTTGGCTAGGCGTACACTACGAGGCAAAGAAGAACGGACTTAAAGGTACGCCTCGTGAAGAATTACCTAAGTTTGGTGCACTATTAAAAGAGAAGGGCCATTTGGCTATTCCTCTAATTGTTATTGTTTATTTGTTAGTTACTGGTTATACTCCTATGCGTGCTGCTTTGGTCGCTATCGGCTTGACCATCGTTTGTGCTTGCTTACGTAAATCTACTAGGATAGGTTTCACGGACATCATCAATGGTTTAGTTAGCGGCTCTAAGAGCGTGTTGGGCGTATTGATTGCTTGTGCAACGGCTGGTATTATTATCGGTGTTGTTACTAAGACTGGTGTTGGACTGAAGATGGCTACTGCATTATTAGACTTAGCTGGTGGAAGATTGCTGCCGGCTATGTTCTTTACGATGATTACGTCATTGATTCTAGGCATGGGTGTACCAACTACAGCAAACTATGTAATTACCTCTACTATTGCAGCTCCTGCTTTGGTACAAATGAACGTACCAATTCTAGCAGCTCATATGTTTGCTTTCTACTTTGGTATCGTAGCTGATGTTACGCCGCCTGTGGCGTTAGCAGCTTATGCCGGTGCTGGTATTGCTGGAGCCAATCCCATGAAAACAGGTGTCGTAGCAGCTAAGTTAGCTATTGCCGCCTTTATAGTGCCTTATATCTTTGTCCTCTCACCAGAAATTTTGATGATTGGTGGTAGTGCAGGTAAAATTCTATTTGCTTCTATAACTGCTTTAATTGGCATGTGGGGCGTCAGTATTGCTATGATTGGCTATTGTGTTAAGAATACAAATATCCTTCAAAGGATAATGTTCTTCTTTGGTGGTCTGCTATTAATTGACCCAGGCCATATAACCGATGCTATTGGTGTTGCAATCTTGGCTGCTGCTACGATTTGGCAGGTTTATGAAAAAAGACAAATGGAAAAACAAGTAAAAGCATAAAACTATAATCGAAAAAGCTCTTCATGATATTCCGCGAGAATGCATGGGGAGCTTTTTTGCGGTTGAATTTTGCCTGTTTAGATAAATATAAAACGTAAATTATATATGACAAAAATACTAGGAATATTGCCAAAATACCTTTTTCACGGTATAATAGTACCATATGGTGAGTGTTCGGCTAATAATTAAACACCCAGTGTAATATTAAAGAATAAGGTAATGTGCGGAAATTTTTAAATGGAGGTGTGTTTTTTTGAAAAAAACGCAAGAAAAATTGTATATTATTCCACTTGGCGGTCTGGGAGAAATTGGTAAGAATATGACCGCTTTTCGTTATGGCAACGACATCATTTTGGTCGATGCCGGTTTGGCTTTTCCTGAAGATGATATGTTAGGTGTGGACTTAGTAATTCCTGATATAACCTACCTTATAGAAAATAAAGATAAAGTTAAAGCTATATTTTTGACGCATGGTCATGAAGACCATATTGGCGCCTTACCTTATGTGATGAAAGAGCTTGATAATGTACCTGTTTATGGTACCGCTTTGACCTTGGGTATTTTGCAGGGGCGGCTCAAAGAAAATGGGGTTTCCGATAAAAATCTTAAGACTATCAAACCAGGTAATGTAATTAGGCATGGTGCCTTTAAGCTAGAATTTATCAGAGTAAACCACAGTATTCCTGATGCAGTTGCCATGGCTATTCATACGCCAGTAGGTATTATCGTGCATACAGGCGATTTTAAATTTGACCAGACACCAGTAGATGGTCAGGTAACAGAGTTCAGCCGTTTTGCTGAATTGGGAGACAGGGGAGTGTTATTGTTATTAGCCGATAGCACCAATGCAGAGCGCCCTGGTTATACTCCTAGTGAAAAAGTTGTAGGACAAACACTTGACGAACAATTCCGCAACGCCAAGCATCGTATTATAGTCGCAACTTTCTCTTCCAATGTACATCGTATTCAACAGGTAGTTGACAATGCTGTTAAATACAAGCGCAAAGTAGCTGTGATTGGTCGTAGTATGCTCAATGTAGTTAGTATTTCCGTTGAAATGGGATACCTCAAGATTCCAGAAGGAACCTTGATTGATATTGATGAAATTAAGAATTTTAAACCTTCACAAGTTGTTATTATTACAACTGGTAGCCAAGGTGAGCCGATGTCAGCTTTGACACGTATCGCTATGAGTGACCATAGAAAAGTTGAAATTATTCCTGGTGATACCGTTATTATTTCTGCAACTCCTATTCCCGGTAATGAAAAAGGAGTAGCGAGAACTATAGATAGCTTGTACAAACAAGGTGCTGATGTTATATATGAAAAGGCTTTAGGTGTACATGTATCCGGTCACGCTAGTCAAGAAGAAATGAAGTTAATGCAAAATTTGGTCAGGCCCAAATTCTTTATGCCAGTCCATGGCGAGTATCGTCATTTGATGAAACATAAACAATTAG
>JAQUUF010000148.1 GCA_028693975.1 Acidaminococcaceae bacterium | reverse complement strand
ATCTCGTCGGATAGTCGGATAGCATCTTCTTTAAATTCTTTATCATAGTTCATTTTATTAGCCTCCCAAATATATATTAGCATATTTGACGAGTTTAATGACTCTACTTAAATGATACTAGTCCAGTGCTTGGGGCTCCGCCGCAGAGTGAATAATGGGTCTTTATTATCTTATTTACTAAAAGGTTAAATAAGTTACAATATAATTACTAATTTACAGCAAAATTTTCGGAAGGAGCTAGGAGATGTTTATAAAAAATAAAAAAGGTTTTACACTTATTGAGTTAGTAGTAGTGATTGCGATTCTAGGAATTTTGGCAGGTATTGCTATTCCTCGCTTCATGAATTCTCGCGCTAGCGCACAAGGTGCCAAATTGTTGGCTGATTTGCGTGCATTAGATAGTGCTATCACCGTTTATCAAGCGAGAAACTCAGCTTATCCAGAGAACTTAGAAGTTCTGGCAACAGAAGGCTACGTAACCGTTATTCCGGCGCCACCGACAGGTGGGATACTTATCACAACCAATAGTGGCACAGAAAAAAACTATACAGCTGCCGATGCTGCCTATGTTCTTAATAATGAGCGAGCCACTTATACCAGTAGCGAACTGAGCAAAGGCAATGTAGAACAATACTTAGAAGGTGATGTAGCAGGAGCGACACCGACCAACCCTAGCCCGTCAACGGTGGGAAACTGGACTGGGAAGGACTATAGTTTGGGAGATAAGGTTATAGGTTCGGATGGTGTCATTTACGAAAATATGAACACTGCTTATGATTCTAATACTGATCCGGGAACATCGGGTTATAATTATTATGCATGGAAAGCTGTGGGGAGTACAGACGGTAATGCTATCGCGCTTACTGATAGCAATACAGCAGGTAAAGCTTTTGCAGAAGGTGTTATCGTATCGTAAAACGGAAACTACTATAAGTGCAATGGTAACGTTGACGGGTCAGGTACTTATGATAGCCAATATAAAAACGATGGAGTGAAATTCGACGCTAACAACAGTAGTAACTGGACTAAACTCTAGACCTATAAATAAAAGAAATAAACACCGCTTACGTTATTTGCAACGGTATACTAGAGCTTCTCGTCACCTAGATGAGGAGCTCTTTGGTATTTCTTGCGAGATTTTTTGTATTTTGGGGCTAAATACTGGTATAATATAACGATAACAAATTGAGCAAGGAGCAAGTATAGTGAATATCAAGTGTAAGAGTCAAACGGAAACTGAAGAGCTAGGTAGGTTGTTGGCGCGGTGCGCCGCTGCAGGTGATGTCTATTGCCTAAGCGGTGATTTGGGCGCCGGTAAGACTTGTTTGGCCAAGGCGATAGCTGAGGGCTTAGGCGTGGCGCCAGACAAAGTGACCAGTCCGACCTTTAGCATTATGAATGTATATCAGGGGGCAATGGAAATCAGGCATTTTGACCTTTACCGTCTCCGTAGCCCAGAAGAACTAGAAGATATAGGCTTCGAGGAATATGTTGGCGCAGACGGTCTGACCTTGCTGGAGTGGGGCGAGCTCTTTGCGGATTACTTGCCTGATGAATATTTGCATATTGAGATAGAGAAAATACCCGAGGGCAGAGTAATCACGCTTACGCCTTGCGGCAAACATTATGAAGAATTAGTAAAGAAGGTGCAAGAACTTGTTAACGCTGGGAATTGATACAGCAACCAAAGTTTGCTCCGTGGCCCTGTGCCGCGACGCAGAAGTTTTGGCTAGCTACAATATAAATATAGGACGCACACATTCTGAGGGTTTAGTGCCCCAATTGGAGGAGATGCTTCGTCGCTGCAAGATGAAGCCCTCTGACCTAGAGCTTATTGCCGTCAGTCAAGGGCCTGGTTCCTTTACCGGATTGCGTATTGGCCTTGCTACGGTGGAGGCCATGAGCTATAGCCTTAAGATTCCTTTGGTAGGAGTCGATACCCTAGAGGCTTTGGCTTATAATCTACCTATTGCGGGCATTATCTTGGCTCCTGTGCTAGATGCTCAGAAGGGAAACTATTATCTGGCCCTTTATGAGTGGCAACAAGGGGTGCTGGTGCAGCTGGAAGCTACATCAATCTTGGCTGGCAATGATGTGCAGGATAAGCTGGCGGCCTACAATAAACCTGTAATTGTCTTGGGTGAAGGCGCTAAACTAAAGGATAATTGTAGGGGTCAAGTGAGTTTGGGCGCAGCGCAAGTGCGGATGCCTCAAGCTGTATCTGTGGCGCTAGCGGGACAAATTAAAGTGGCCCAAGGACAGGTCAATGACTGTTTCCATTTGGTGCCGACCTATATACGTAGGTCTGAGGCAGAAGAATTGTGGGAAAAGAGAACGCAAAAATGATTATTCGCACAATGACAGCCGAGGATATAATTGCCGTTCGCAATATGGAGCAAGGGCTTTTTGCAGAAGATTGGTCCGAGCATATTTGGCAGCAGGAATTGTCTAATGAGATCAGTAATTACTTGCTCTTGGAGGAGGCTGGCACGGTGCTGGCTTTTGCTGGGTACTGGTTGGTGGCCGGTGAAGCACAGGTGACGCGAGTAGCCACGAGCAAAGAGCACCAAAGGCGTGGCTTGGGTGCTCAGCTAATGTCGGCTCTGGTAGAGAGGGCTCATCAACAACAGGCTTTTGTGGTAAGTCTGGAAGTTCGTGAAAGCAATAGAGCGGCAAGAGAGCTTTACCGCAAGCTGGGCTTTAGGGAGCAGGGAATTAGACCTAATTACTATCGCGCTACACATGAAAATGCGGTGTTGATGGATTTAGTAGTGGAATAAGGGTGATAAAGTGAAGGATGTTTACATACTGGGTATAGAGAGCAGTTGTGATGAAACAGCGGCTTCTGTAGTCAAAAATGGGACTGAGGTATTGTCTAATATTATTTCTTCCCAGATACAAGTACATAGAAAATTTGGCGGGGTAGTGCCTGAGATAGCCTCCCGCAAACATATTGAGCATATTATGCCAGTAATTGACAGTGCGTTGCAAGAAGCCAAGGTACCCTTGGAGAGTATTGACGCTATTGCTGTGACCTATGGGCCGGGCCTAGTGGGAGCGCTTTTGGTAGGTGTGGCAGCAGCCAAAGGGTTGGCTTTTGCTACAGGCAAACCGCTGATAGGAGTTAACCATCTAGAGGGGCATGTTTTTGCTAATTTCTTAGCGGATCAAGCATTGCAGCCGCCTTTTGTGGCTTTGGTAGTATCGGTACAGCTGTATCTGCAGCAGTATCTAAAATATCTTTTATTAATTCTGGCTGTTCGAAATAAGCATAACATAATTCTTCTTCTCCCATTAACTGCCTTGGCAGATCAAATCCACCAGGAATTTGCGCTCTCACCATTACCCCTTCTTGTTGTTGATTCTTAGCTGAGGCTATCTGCTTATAGTTTATTCTATCTTCTCTAAACTGGTAATAATGTTTTATTTTCAACCAGTCATCCATATTTCTGACAGGATAGTCCATTGGCAGAGGTATTGTTGCGGATGCTTTCATCAGTTTCATTTTTCTTCCTAATGCATCTATGGTGATAATATATTCTTTTGTTTCTTCAAAAACTTTCTCTTGTGGTGCACCAAAAACATCAAAACTAGCTCCACAATCTGTATATGCTACATAATCCCAGTCAAATGCAGATAGATTAATCTCGTCCTCAGTAGCTCCCTGAGCACGCCATTCATCTTCAAGACCGATAAGCGGCCCCATCAGTTCTACAAACATTCTCTTTTCATTAGCCTTAAATGTCACATATTCTAAATATTCTCTTCTGTTCCAACGCATAGCATTACCTCGGTTTATTGTTAATTATAACATGATTTCAGGAATTTACTATTATAGATAATAAAAGAACCATTGAT
>JAQUUF010000147.1 GCA_028693975.1 Acidaminococcaceae bacterium | reverse complement strand
CCATTTTATCTGGGTCAGTTACCATGTAAGGAGAAATGTAGCCACGGTCGAATTGCATACCTTCTACAGTTTCCAAGAAAGTATCCATAGTCTTGGACTCTTCTACGGTAATAACGCCGTCATCGCCGACTTTGTCCATAGCTTCAGCAATCAAACTACCGATTTCTTCATCACCAGCAGAAATAGAAGCTACTTGGGCTTTCTCTTCCTTGGTCTTAACCTTCTTAGAAGACTTTTCCAACTCTTTGACTACAGACTCTACTGCTACTTTGATGCCCTTTTTCAAAATCATAGGGTTAGCACCAGCTGCTACGTTCTTCATCCCTTCATGTACCATTGCTTGAGCAAGCAAGGTAGCGGTAGTAGTACCGTCACCGGCTACATCATTGGTCTTAGTAGCAACTTCCTTAACTAACTGAGCGCCCATATTCTCAAATGGGTCTTCTAATTCGATATCACGAGCAATAGTAACACCATCATTAGTAATGGTAGGTGCACCGAATTTCTTATCCAAAACAACATTGCGGCCCTTAGGTCCCAAGGTTACTTTAACTGCGTCTGCCAAAGCGTTGACGCCACGTTCTAAGCTACGACGAGCTTCTTCATTAAATTTAATATCCTTAGCCATTATTATTCCTCCTAAATTCTTATATCAATTGATTAAGCTTATCTTTATTTTCTTTTCTTAGCAGATGCTTTAGTTGCAGCAGGCTTCGCAGCTGCCTTAACAGGAGCTTTTGCAGGAGCCTTAGCTTCCAAAACAGCCAAAACATCAGTTTCCTTCATAATGATGTAGTCAACACCATCCAGGGAAACCTCACTGCCTGCGTACTTAGCAAAAACAACCTCGTCGCCAACGTTTAATTCAGAAGCAACTCTGGTACCGTTATCCATTAATTTACCGCTGCCGATAGCAATAACTCGGCCTGTTTGCGGCTTATCTTTATGAGCAGTATCAGGCAAATAAATGCCGCTGCTGGTTTTTTCCTCTTGAACAATAGGTTGAATTACTACATGGTCTTGCAATGGTTTTAACATAGTATAAAGCCCCTTTCATATATTGAAAATATATTTACCTTGTTTTTGTTAGCACTCTATTTATTTGAGTGCTAACTACATAATATATAATAACCCCTTGCCCTAAAAAATGCAAGAGGTTTTTATACATTTTTAGTTTTTTCTCTTATCCGCCGCGGAGACTATAGACTGGGCTAATTCCTTTAGTGTCATCCGCTTATTCATGCTATATTGTTGCATCTTCCTATAAGCATCCGCTTCACTAAAGCCATAGCTATCCATTAATATTCCCTTGGCTCTATCTAATAATTTGCGTGTTTCTAGCCCTTCTTTGAGTTTTGCCATTTCTTCATTCAAAGCTTGAAACTCTCTGAATTTGTGTACAGCCACTTCCATAGCAGGGAAGAGTTGCTCCTCACGCACCGGTTTAACCAAATAAGCCAGCACACCAGCATCAGTAGCTTGTTCTACTACATCACTTTGGCTATAGGCGGTCAAGAGCAATACCGGAGCCAGCCCTTCTTCCACAATCACTTTGGCAGCACTGATACCATCGCTGCCCGGCATCTTAACATCCAAGATGACAAAGTCGGGCTTAACCTCTCGCACCAAATGCAGAGCTTCCTCCCCGTTAGCCGCTTCACCCACTACCCTGTGCCCTGCATCGGTTAACATCTCTTTGACGTCCAGACGAATCAAAGGCTCGTCATCTGCAATAACAATACGTAATTTTTCCATCTGTTATTCCTCCATCTTAATAGGTACTGTAATTCTGGCACAAGTTCCCTGTTCCAGAGCCACTAGCTCAAAGCTACCCCCCAAGTCACTTTCTACCATAGTTTGAATTATTTTAAGACCCAGACTCTTAGCTTGTCCCAAAACAAAATTCGGTGGTAACCCGACACCATCATCAGTTATTTCCAAGCTGTAGTACTTAGTCATTTTTTTAAATCTGACCAGCAATTTACCCTTTTTGCGCCCTTCAAAACCATGTTCTAGAGCATTTTGCAAAAGTTCATTGAGCGTCAAAGCGATAGCATTGGCTTCTTCTGAGGGCAAGAATACATTATCCGCTTCAAAAGTAGTCTCTAGCTGCAAATCAGGGTTAACCATACTAGACAAAATCGCTTCATATATACCTCGTGCCACAGCCCTAACATCTATGGTACCACTTTCTTGTCGCGACAAGGATTCGTGTACCAAAGCAATACTATTAACTCTATTAATACAATCTCTCAAAATAAGCTTAGTCTCTTCGGCCTTGGCCCTACGAGCCTGCAACCGCAAGAGGGAAGCTATGGTCTGGAGATTGTTTTTGACACGGTGATGGATTTCTTTGATTACGACCGACTTGATTAAGAGCTCTTCATCTTTTTTGCGTAGCTCCGTGATGTCTGTGACCACTACAATGGCTGAACTAGCATTAGGCAGAGCCGCTACCGGTATAGCACGCATCGACAACGCCAGTCCTTGCTCTGTCAGCTCTTTGCCCTCAGCAATGCCTGTCTTGAGCACCATACTCACCAAAGGCCAATTAATCTTAATGCTACTGGTGCGCATACCTACCAGATTGTCCACCCCGAGGACACTGAAAATATGTCGTGCTGTATCATTCGCTACAATTATCTTAGTATTTTTATCTACTAACATAAGCCCATCACTAGGACCCATCCTGCGATAATTCTTATCCTGTTTGGCTTTGTGGGTATCCATGTTCCGCATGAGTTTGAGGGCGGCATCTATCAAAAGTAAATTCTCACCATCATTGTGCTCGCTATTCATTTCAAAGCCCACCACGCCAAAGCAGCCACCCTTGCTGTCACGCAAAGGAACCATCTTTAGATAAGCGAAACTGCCCAGCACCCATTCGCGCTTGCCTTCTACCTCCACATTACGAGCAAAGGTTCTCGTAGCCAAAGGCTCTTCCACCTTGCGAATCACCCGCCCAACCATAGAAGGTTGGTGCTTCACAAACTTAGTTAGAGGCTGTGCTTGAGCAAAGACATAGAAACACTTATCATCTTCGTCATTAACATAAATCGTCACATGTGCATGCACAATATCTGCCGCCAAAGCTGCTCCTGCAGCACATTTGTTCAAAATATTCAGTTGCTCTTTAGTATAATTTCTAGCAACAAACATGTTTATTCTCCCAAAGCAAGAGCTGGCTCAGCATTAAGGTTGTAGGCGGCAAACTGCTGATGTTGATACATATAATAGCCGCGGCAAGCAACCATCACTGCATTATCCGTGCAGAGGATAGGAGTAGGATGAATCAGCCTAGCTCCCACTGCTTCTGCCCCCAGAGCCAGTGCATTCTGTAGGCATTTGTTGGCAGACACTCCGCCTGCCAAAACTATTTCTTGCAGGCCGGTCTGGCGCAAAGCATCTTGGCTCTTACGTACCAACACATCTACTATAGCGGCCTGGAAGCTAGCCGCCACATCAGCTCTATTCACCGTCCTGCCACCTTGTTCTTCAGTATGTATATAATTAATTACTGCTGATTTCAACCCACTAAAACTAAAATCATAGCTACCCGGTAACATCGGCCGTGGGAAAGCTATAGCTGCTGCATCACCCATCAAAGCCAGACGCTCTATTTCTGGCCCGCCAGGATAGGGCAGGCCCATATAACGAGCAATCTTGTCAAAAGCTTCACCGGCAGCATCGTCTCTAGTCTGTCCCAATAGTTTGAACTTCTTGTAGTCTTCCACTACCAAGAGAGAAGTATGTCCTCCCGATACTACCAAAGCCACAAAAGGTGGCTGCAATGCTTGATCCGCTAAGAAATTAGCAAAAACATGCCCCTCTAGATGGTTAACTCCTATCAGCGGTTTGCCTGTAGCAAAA
>JAQUUF010000146.1 GCA_028693975.1 Acidaminococcaceae bacterium | reverse complement strand
GCAAGTATAAGAATAAAGGCAACCATATTAGTACGACCCAAGTAGAGCATCACGCTATTTTGCACACTTGTGCCGCTCTGGCTCAAGAAGGCTATGATATTACTTATTTGCCGGTGGATGCCGAAGGAAAGGTAGACCCTCAAGACGTAGAGCAGGCGATTACGGATAAGACTATTCTTATCTCGGTAATGTATGCCAATAACGAAATCGGTACTATTATGCCCATTCGAGAGATTGGCGCTATTGCCCACAAGCACGGAGTCTTGTTCCATACGGATGCTGTGCAAGCCACTGGGCATATTCCCATTGATGTGGTGGCGGATAATATTGATTTATTGACTCTGACTGCCCATAAATTCCACGGACCCAAGGGTACAGGAGCAATCTATATCCGCCAAGGTGTCAAGATGGATAGCTTAGTCTATGGCGGAGCGCAGGAGAAGGGGCTGCGTCCCGGTACAGAAAACACAGCGGGCATTCTGGGCTTAGGCCTGGCAGCGGAGCATGCCAGAGAGCATATGGCAGAAAATAGTGTCCGCATCAGCTGCTTGCGCGACAAATTAATTACCGGGATAGAAGACGCGATTCCGGAAGTGAAATTGAACGGACATAGGACGGATAGACTGCCCAATAATGTTAATTTCTCTATTCGCTATATTGAAGGTGAGGGCTTGTTACTGCATCTAGATATGCTAGGCATTGCGGCCTCAACCGGCAGTGCTTGCGCTAGCGGTTCGCTGGATCCTTCCCATGTACTGTTAGCTATCGGTCTGCCTCACGAAATAGCGCACGGCTCCCTTCGTCTGACGCTGTCCGAATTAACCACGGAAGCAGAAGTGGATTATCTTTTGGAGCAATTGCCCCCGGTGGTGGCACGTCTCAGAGCGATGTCACCTTTGTATCAACCAACGGTTTAAGGAGGAATAATTATGTATAGTGCCAAAGTAATGGACCATTTTTCTCATCCCCGCAATGTGGGAGTTATTGCCGATGCTTCCGGTATTGGTGAAGTAGGCAATCCTGTCTGCGGTGATATCATGAAGATTTATATTAAAGTAGAAAACAATATTATTACCGACATTAAGTTTCAGACTTTTGGCTGTGGAGCAGCGATTGCGACCAGTTCCATGGCTACAGAATTAGCCAAGGGCAAGAGTATCGAAGAAGCTCTCTTGCTGACCAATCAAGCTGTAGCAGAAGCCTTGGACGGTTTGCCACCCATTAAGATGCACTGCTCTAACCTAGCAGCAGACGGACTGCGCGCCGCCATCTACGACTACAAAAAGAAAAACGGCCTGCCTCTAGACGGCTTAGAGCCGCCCCATGACTGCTGCGCCTGTCATCAATAGTATAAATTTCGTTCGAACAGGTACTGCCCTATTTTGTGATGGTACCTGTTTTGCTGTAAGGAGTGGTTCCGCCTAACTATTTTCCTAACTGTATAGTAACAATACAGGAGCTTTTATACTATAATATAGAAGATGAGCAAGCAGGGTAGCGTGTTTGGCAGTAAGGAGGCAGAGTATGAAGAATCTAATCCCCATTAGTGAAATGGCCGAATTGCATGGTTTGACTAGACAGACGCTTATTTATTATGACGATATTGATTTGTTCAAGCCGGTGCTGGTGGCGGATAATGGCTATCGTTATTATAGTAGAAGGCAGATACCGTATTTGCGGGAAATTTGTTTTTTGAAATCAGTAGGTATAGGGCTCAAAGAGATTGTGGCGCATTTCCAAGAGCGCTGCCCCAAGAAGGAAATGGCGCTTTTGCAGCAGCAAAAAGAGAAAATTATGCAGGAGATGACCCGTCTCCACAAGCAAAGAGATGCTATTAATCAAAGAATTAGTATCTACGAAGATGCCGTCGATGCGGATGCCCTCTTCATGGAAGAGCCTTTTATCAGGCCTATCGTGGCACGCAAGGCTATTTTTAAAGAATATATTAAGCCTATTAACAAAGAAAATTTGCATATGACTTTGATGGCGCTGTGGAAAGAAGTCTTCAAAAAAGAGATGGTGCCTTCCAGTGGGTTTGGTTCCATTCTCAAAAAACAAGCCGTGCTGCGCAAAGAGCCTCTGGCAGAAGCCGGGAGCTGTGTTTTTTTGCCCCAGTGGGATGAAGAGCATGAGCATACCGTGGATATTCCATCTGCTACTTATGCTTGCATGTACAAATACGGCATGCCTTATGAAGTCGAGCATGTGGAAAAATTAATGCAGTGGATTGTGGACAACGGGTATGAGCTCTTTGGCGATATCGTCGATGTCTGCCTCCTAGACACTACTTTCTACAAGGAGCAGAAGACTTTGGATTTTTGCCTCTTGCAAGCTCCCGTGCGGAAAATAAAAAAATAAAAATAAAAAGAAAAACCTCTTGACTGTATAGCGACCCTACAGGTTATTGTGACATCTGTAAGGCGCGCTTATCGGTTGGCTTTGAGCAGCCGGCCCCTATTAAAATACAATCAGGAGGTTTTAATTATGTCCAATGGAGTTCATGATTTGAGAAGTGCTATTGAATTACTAAAAAAGACACCGGGTCAATTGGTGGAAACAAATGTTGAGGTTAATCCCAATGCCGAGCTCTCCGGCGTGTATCGTCACGTAGGAGCCGGCGGTACTGTAGCTCGTCCTACGCAGGAAGGTCCTGCGATGATTTTCAACAATGTTTTGGGTCACCCCAATGCACCTGTTATTATCGGCCTTTTGGCTAGCCGCAAGAGAGTGGGTTTACTCTTGGGTCATGATTACCAAAAATTAGGTTTCTTATTGAGAGATTCTGTGAAAAATGCCATCGACCCCGTAGTCGTGGGTCCTGAGAAGGCTCTGTGTCAAGAAGTTGTTTACAAAGCGGAAGATGAAGGCTTCGATATTCGCAAGATTTTGCCGGCACCGACCAACACTCCCGAAGATGCTGGTCCCTATGTGACCATGGGGATGTGCTATGGTACGGATTTGGAGACGGGCGAGAAGGATATCACCATTCATCGCTTATGCTTGCAAAACAAAGATGAAATTACCATGTTCTTCACTCCCGGTGCACGTCACCTAGGCGCCATGCGTGAGAAGTATGAAGCAGCCGGCAAGAATATGCCTATCTCTATTAGCATCGGCGTGGACCCTGCTATCGAAATCGGCGCTTGTTTTGAGCCGCCCACAACTCCTTTTGGCTTCAACGAATTATCTATTGCCGGAGCGTTGCGCGGTCAAGCGGTAGAGATGGCTCAATGTTTAACTATTAACGAGCAATGCATCGCTCATGCTGAATATGTAATCGAAGGTGAATTGGTTTGTGGACAAACGATGAATGAAGATATTAACAGCCATACCGGTAAAGCTATGCCTGAGTTCCCCGGCTATACAGGGCCGTCCAAGGACAATCTGCCGGTTATTAAGGTAAAGGCTATTACTACTCGCAGGAACCCCATTATGCAAACTTGCATTGGACCTTCCGAAGAGCATGTTAATATGGCAGGTATTCCAACGGAAGCCTCTATTATTGATATGGTAGAGCGTGCTATGCCCGGCCGTTTGCAAAACGTGTTTGCAGCGACTCCCGGCGGCGGCAAGTTCTTGGCAGTGATGCAATTTAAGAAGGGCGTTCCCTCTGATGAAGGACGTCAGCGTCAAGCGGCTCTCTTGGCTTTCTCCGCTTTCCCCGAACTGAAAAATGTTATTTTGGTGGACGAAGATGTGGATATCTTCGATATGAAGGATGTTATGTGGGCCATGGTTACCCGCCTCCAAGGCGATATTGATATCATTAATATCCCTGGTGTGCGTTGCCATCCCTTGGACCCCTCCAATGACCCTGCTTGCAGCTGGAGTATTCGGGACCATGGTATTGCTTGCAAAACTATTTATGATGCTACTATTCCTTACAAT
>JAQUUF010000145.1 GCA_028693975.1 Acidaminococcaceae bacterium | reverse complement strand
CAATAGTTGCCTTCTTCTCCGTAACAGTGGGACCACCATGGGCACAAATACGCACACAATTACCACACCCGATACATTTCTTATGATTCACCTTGGGTTTACCATCGTTATGCTGCTCCATCTTGCCTGCTCTAGAACCGCCGCCCATGCCTATGTTCTTAATAGCGCCGCCGAATCCCGTTAATTCGTGTCCTTTGAAATGCGTCAGAGAAATAACAATATCTGCATCCATGAGAGCACGACCAACCTTGGCTTCCTTGACTAGCTCGCCATTAGGCACCGGCACATAAGCCTCATCGGTTCCTTTGAGTCCATCAGCGATAATAACATGGCACCCCGTGCTAAAAGGAGAAAAGCCATTTTCGTAAGCTGTAGAAATATGCTCCAACGCTTCCTTGCGTCTGCCCACATACAAAGTATTACAATCAGTCAAAAAAGGCTTGCCGCCGCGCTCTTTGACAAAATCTGCCACTACCTTGGCATAATTAGGACGCAGGAAGGAAACATTGCCCGGCTCGCCAAAATGCATTTTGATAGCTACAAATTTGTTGTTAAAGTCAATCTTATCCATGCCTGCTTTAATAAGCAAATTATGCAATTTTTGCAGCATGGAAGGCCCTCCGTAAGGGGTGCGAAAATCAGTGAAATAAACCTTGCTTGTAGTTGTCATACTAACAAACCTCCCAAATTTAAATCTTCTAAATATATTTCTGGTCTGCCCAGAACTCTTTGAGTCGCAAAATCTCCGTGACAATCGCTGCCACCGCTAATTAATTTGTGGTGCCTCCGGCAATACTCAAGCAACACTGCCGTATCTTCCTTACTATGGGAAGTGTGATAGCACTCAAACCCATCAAAATTCTTATCCGACAGATAATGTAAGGTCGCTGCCAAGCCCGGACCATGAAAAGAACTTGCAGCATGGGCAAGAAATGCCAAGCCTCCGGCGGCATGAATAGCTGCAATAGCTTCTTCGATACTGGGAAAAGTCGGAAAGCCCAGATTATTCTCTAGCGTGAAAATTCTTCCAAAAAAATCATTAACGTCACGACAAAGTCCTTTGCTGATTAAATATTGCAGTGCTTTGAACCCGCCTTTACTATGCTCAAAATGAAAGTTGTGGTAATCCTCCAGGGAAATAGGCCACCCTTTGCTCTGGAGCAACTCTACACTATCCTCATCTTTCTGGAGCAGTAACCGCTCATTGTGTGCCAACAAGCTCAAGAGTTCCTGATTGCCTACATCTATGCCATAACCTAAAACGTGGAAGCACATATCTTCCGTAGTAGTCGATATTTCTACGCCACGCAGGAACTTGATCCCTGCCGCCTGTGCCAGCTCTTCTGTCTCTGCCACACTTGCTACACTCTCGTGGTCCGTCACTGCAAAAAGGCCTAAATTTTTCTTCCGGACCTGCTCCACCAATTCCCTAGGTGTCCAGGTCCCGTCAGAAGCCTGAGTATGTATATGTAAATCTGTTCTTATCATCATGCAACCGTCCGCTCCAATTAATCGTCTATATTTTACTACACTTTTTAATGATAATATAGTAAAATACTTTCTAATATTATTATACCACGAAAGGAAGATAATTATGTATTCTTTACCCGCCAAACAATCGGTTGCTGCCTTTGATATTGACGCTCAAAAAACCTTCACACCACTCTGCCCGCAGGAATTACCGGTAGTGGAAGGAGATTTAATCGGACCTGAGCTTAACGCCCAAGCTGCTTTTGCTTCAGTGAGAGTTGCTTCCCGCGATGCTCATTCACCTAGTGCGCTCTGGCTCACGGATGAGACACATCCTATCTATAGTCCTATTACCGGTCATCCTAATCTAGATGTACACTGGCCACCCCATGCTATCGTCGGTACCCTCGGGTTTAGCTTCGTTCCCGGCTTAGACGAAAAAGCTTACGCCTACCAAGTCTACAAAGGTGTGGAGCCGGATATGCACCCCTACGGTGCCTGCTTTCACGACCTAGCCGATACTATCAGTACCGGTGCAATTGAATTTCTGCGTTGTCATTATATTACCACGGTTCTCTGTGGTGGTCTGGCCACCGACTACTGTGTCAAAAACACCGTTCTGCAGCTCAGAAAAGCAGGCTTTACCGTAATTTTGAATCTAGGTGCTTGCCGTGGCATTGCCCCAGATACTACAGCGCAAGCCATTGAAGAGATGCGTGCTGCAGGTGTTCACTTTATCCATAGTGCTCAAGAATTACAACAAAATTAAACTTAACCGCCAAAACAGAAGCAGCCTAGAGCTTAATGCCCTAGACTGCTTTTTGTATTTCTAAATCGTACCATCTTGAATCTTCTTCTGTAAATAATCAGCAAATTTATCACGCAAATCTTCCCGTCGCAGGGCAAATTCCACGGTAGCTTCCAAGAACCCTTCCTTATCACCCACATCATAGCGCCGCCCCTGGAAATTATACGCATACATCCCTTGCTGCTGAGCCAAGACCTGCAGTGCATCGGTTAACTGAATCTCACCACCACGACCAGGCTTAGTCTGCTCAAGAATACCAAAAATCTCAGGATTAATAATATAGCGCCCCAACACAGCCAGGCGTGATGGCGCCTCCTCCTGCGCAGGTTTCTCAATCATATCCAGAGCCTTAAACAAGCGTGGGTCCGCTGTGGGAGACGGCTGCACTATGCCATAAGAAGAAACCTTCTCAGGAGCCACCTCTTGGCAGCCCAAGATGCTCTTGCCCGTCTTGTCATAGACCTCCATCAGTTGTTGCAAGGCCGGCGTGCCTTCGTTGTAGACCACATCATCGCCCAAGAGCACCGCAAAAGGTTCGTCCCCAATAAACTGCTTGGCACAGAGCACCGCATGTCCTAAGCCTTTAGGCTCTTTTTGGCGAACATAGTAAATATTAATATTAGCTATTTCGCGTACCATAGCCAGTAAATCATCTTTACCCTTACTGGCCAGCTCATACTCAAGCTCCATGCTCCTATCAAAATGGTCTTCAATAGAGCGCTTAGTACGGCCTGTAATAATCAAAAACTCGGTAATGCCGGATGCCGCCGCTTCTTCAATAATATATTGAATAGTGGGTTTATCAACTATGGGCAACATTTCCTTCGGTGTAGCCTTGGTAGCCGGCAAGAAACGGGTCCCCAGACCTGCCGCCGGAATAACTGCTTTGCGTACTGGTTTAAACATTACTAGAACTCCTTTGTGTAATATATTTGGTCGCTATTATTGCTGCTCTCTGCGACAAATTTCTCGTGCGACATACACTCCGCTAGAGGCTGCCTGGGCTAGGCCTCTGGTAATCCCGGCCCCATCCCCTACAGCAAAAAGATTGGGTATCTTAGTCTCTAGTTTATCATCTAACTCCAAGCGCGAACTGTAGAACTTAACCTCTACCCCGTAGAGCAAAGTATCGTCATTAGCCGTGCCCGGGGCAATTGTGTCTAGGGCATAAATCATCTCAATAATATCATCTAACTGTCTCTTAGGCAACACCAAGGACAAATCCCCTGGTGTCGCAGTCAGTGTGGGCTTGGTAAAGCTCTTAAGCAAGCGATGCTCATTGGTCCTGCGTCCTTTAACCAAATCGCCAAACCTTTGCAGCAAGACGCCACCACCTAACAAATTAGAAAAAGAGGCAATGCGCTTGCCATACTGCGTCGGCTCTGTAAACGGTTCTGTGAATTTATTGCTGACCAAAAGAGCAAAGTTCGTATTATCACTGCCCCGCTTGGCATCAGCGTAGCTATGGCCGTTGACGGTAATGATACCATCAGTATTCTCAGACACCACATAACCATGGGGATTCATGCAAAAAGTTCTCACCAAATCGTTATATTTCTTCGAGCGATAGAGGAGCTTGGCTTCGTAGACTTCATCAGTAATATGTTGGAACACCTGAAAAGGTAACTCTACCCGCACGC
>JAQUUF010000144.1 GCA_028693975.1 Acidaminococcaceae bacterium | reverse complement strand
CAAGGAGTGGACTTGCTGCATAAACATAATAAACGCTTAGTTACTTTAAGCGTTTTGTGCAAATTATTGGTGCTGTGTGGTTTTGCCCCAGAGCTAGACCGTTGTACTAGCTGCCGGCAGCCCCTGGTTGCGGATGGATTTTTCTCTCTAGCACAAGGTGGGTTTATGTGCCACGAGTGTGCCGTAGACCAAGAGTTGTCTTGCTCGGTGGAAACAGCTAAATTGCTGCGTCTGCTCCGAGATTTGGATTTGGCGGCACCGGGTGAGTTTAAAGTGCGTGGTGGCGCTTTGATGGAAGTCGAAAGAATTCTGGTTAAATTCATAACTTACCAAACGGATAGACCGTTAAAAAGTTTGGAGTTTTTGGCACAAATATAAGGAGGCGGCAATGGGACAAGTGAAAGTAAGAGATCTCAACCTAGCGTTTTTGCTGGCGGTAGCCTGTCTGCTGACTATCTATGGAGCACTAGGTTCTGTTTATTGTTGGTTTACAGGAGCCAAATTAACTGTGGTATTGGCTCTAGTATCTATGTACGGGCGCTTGCTTACAGCTGATGGTAATCTGTTGGCGCGTTATTTGTCGCATGGTTGTGCTGGTGGCGCTTTGCTGGTGGGCAGCCATTTGTTAGCGCCGTATTTTTGGCCGGTGCGAGGAGAGCAGTTAGAGCTTTTGATGGCTTTTGTGGTTACAGCGGCTTTGGCTTGGGGCTATATGCTGTGGCATTTGCACCAACTACAATGGAGTGGAACGGCGTATAAGTATTTTAGTGCTCTGCCTTTAGTTGTGTTTGTTGGTGGTTTGCTCTCAGTTCAGTTTTTTGCCGGTACTTTGTATGCGGCTATTATGTTAGACTTGTATTATGCAATTTTGGCCGTCTTGCTCTTGGTAAGAGGGATTAAATACTATAACAGAATCTATTTTAATGCGGGCATTTTAATATTTGTAACTATCGGTACAGCTTTGTGCCTAACTTTTGTTTTTAATTTGCCTTCCATGGCTTATGCCTATGGAGCAGTAATTGTCACAGCTGCGCTGAATGCTTGGTTCACCTGGCGGAGCGGAAAGGATGGGAAATAATAATGAAACTTATTTCGTGGAATGTTAATGGCTTGCGGGCTTGTATGAATAAAGGCTTTGCAGATTTTTTGGGAGCGGAGGCACCAGATATTATTTGCTTGCAAGAGACGAAGATGCAACGGGAGCAAGCTACTTTTGATTTCCCTGGTTATCATGAATATTGGAATAGCGCAGAGAAAAAAGGCTATTCCGGTACGGCAATTTTTAGTAAAACAGAACCGATGAGTGTTACCTATGATATTGGTATCGACGAGCATGATAAAGAGGGTCGTGTCATCACCGCAGAATATCCTGAATTTTATTTGGTAGATGTTTATGTCCCTAATTCCCAAAGGGAATTAACCCGGCTAGAATATCGTATGCAATGGGAAGATGATTTCCAGAATTATGTGGTGGAGCTGAATAAGAAGAAGCCGGTTATCATCTGTGGCGATATGAATGTAGCCCACCAAGAAATAGATTTGAAGAACTATAAGACTAATCACCACAATGCTGGCTTCACGGATGAAGAGAGAGCCAAAATGACGCAATTCCTTGCTCAGGGCTTCGTGGATTCTTTCCGCTATTTCTATCCCGACAAAGCAGGAATATATTCTTGGTGGTCCTATATGTTCAAGGCCAGAGAGAAGAATGCCGGATGGAGAATTGATTATTTCCTGGTAGCGGAACAATTAACCAAGCAAATGCAAGACGCGGTTATCTACACTGATGTGTTGGGCAGTGACCACTGTCCGGTGGGTTTGTTTTTGAAATAACAAGGAGACAATATGAAGAAACCAGTTTTGGTAATTGGGCATCGGCACCCGGACACGGATTCTATCTGTGCCGCTCTAGCCTATGCTTATCTGAAAAGGCACTTAGGCATGGCCGCGGTGGCAGGACGTGCCGGCAAATTAAACAAAGAGACTAAGTTTGTGTTGGATTACTTCAAAGTAGAGCCGCCGCAGCTAGTTAATGACCTGTATCCACAGTTGGACGATATTACCCTTAAGCAACCGCCAGTCTTGCATCTGCATAGCACCTTAATAGAAATAGGGCAGATGTTTGCTGATGACAAGAATCTGAAATATTTAGTAGTGCTAGGCGCGGGCAAAGAAGTTTTGGGTATTATTACCACCAGTGATTTGGCCAGAATGTATTACCTAGATATGTTCAAAGGCGCTTTGACTGACCCGTATACTCCGGCTAAGGATTTTATGAGTAGTCCGGTAGTTACACTAAGCAGTACAGATTTGCTCACTGATGTGCGTGACAAAATGGCAGCGGCCGAATATGTTGGCTATCCTGTAGTGGAGCATGGGCATTATATGGGTATGATTGATAGAGGCATGATGCTTATTCCTAAGCGCCCGCAAGTAATTTTGGTGGACCATAATGAGCGCAGTCAAGCAGTTGAAGGTATCGAAGAGGCCGATATTGTGGAGATTATTGACCACCATCGGTTAGGAGGTCTTACTACAGGTAATCCTATTTTTATTAGGCAAGAACCGGTAGGCTCGACTTGTACTATTGTGGCTAATCTGGCTTGGCATAGAGGGGTGGAGCTCACGCCGGCTTTGGCAGGTATTTTATTTAGTGCTATTATTTCCGATACCTTGTATTTTCATTCGCCTACAGTTACGGATTTTGATAGGACTACGGCAGAGCGCTTAGCCCGAGAGGCTGGCATAGAAGATACCAAGACTTTGGCTCTGGCCATCTTACAACATGGTGCGGATATTACGGGCTTGTCCGCACAGGAAATTTTGTCGCAAGATGTCAAAGAATTTACTTTTGGCTCTACCAAGGTTAGTATTAGCCAATTTAGTGTGTTGGATGATACTCAGGTCTTACGGCGTCAAGCGGAATTGGATGCTGCTCTAGAAGAATGGAAAGAGAAGGAGAACTGTGATTTGTCTTTACTGATGCTTACCAATATTTTGCAAGACAAAACATTATTGTTGACTTCAGAAGGCTTCAAAGGTCCTTTGAGCCGAGCTTTTGGACAATCACGTAATGGTGTCTATGATTTGCAAAACGTCCTCTCACGTAAGAAGCAAGTGGTCCCACCGTTGGCAGAAGCTTTGCGTGATTAAGTAATGACAATAGAATAACGGTAATAGTAGTAAGGAACAAGGGTGCCATAATTAGTATATGCTAATTATGGCACCCTTGTTCCCTTTTTAATAATAATTGTGAATAAGTTAACATAAAATGTGAAAAAATAAAGAAATGTAATTAAAATGTAAAAATAGCATTGACAAATAAAGCAATGGTTATATAATAGGGGAGTATATAGCGTATACTATTACAGATATATGTTATAAAACTGAGGGAAAGAAGTGAGCGTATGCAAAAGGAATTATTGCAAAAAGAATATCAATTGTATATTAATGGTAAATGGCAACCTGCTTCTGATGGTGGTAAATTTACCGCTTATTGTCCAGCCAATGGTGAGGAGCTAGCAACCTGTGCCGAAGCTACTAAGGAAGATGTAGATAAGGCTGTAGAGAGTGCTTGGCAAGCATGGCAAAGCTGGAAGGACACCACAGCAGCAGAGCGAGCTGCTCTCTTGCTGAAGATTGCTGATGTAATTGATGCCAACAAAGAGAAGCTGGCGATGATTGAGACTATGGATAATGGCAAGCCCATTAGGGAAACTTCCGGTCTGGATGTGCCGTTTTCTTCGGACCATTTTCGTTATTTTGCCGCAGCGATTAGAGCCGACGAAGGCACCGCTACTATGTTGGACAATAACACTATGAGTATCGTCCTTAGAGAGCCTATCGGCGTAGTGGGGCAAATCGTACCATGGAATTTCCCCTTGCTGATGGCTGCTTGGAAGCTGGCTCCCGTATTTGCTTCTGGCTGCTGC
>JAQUUF010000143.1 GCA_028693975.1 Acidaminococcaceae bacterium | reverse complement strand
TGAAACTATTGGTGAAGATGGGTTGAAGAGATTCGTATTTTTAATGGACGAAATGCTTTGTATCAATAACGTGGGCTTGATTTCGCAAAATATGACAGAACAGTTGGTAGCCGGAATTACCGAATTGTCCTACCGTAGCTGTGCAGAGAAAGTATCTGCCACGACAGGGCAATGCATCAGCGCAATGGGGGTATGCAACGTCATACAGGCTCTGAGCCTGAATTGAGTTTCCACTACAATGGTGATAGTAGCCACGGGTACCGGCAAGATAACGAGCAGGATAAGACACATTTGGTCTTAGGAGTGCGTGGTACAAATAAATTTGCTGCAGGCTGGCAGCTTAGCGGTGAAGCCGAACTGCGTAAAGGCTCCCATGACAGGAATATAACAGCGGCTTTGATGCTGCAAAGAGTGTGGTAATTAAATATTTCAAGACCGTTAGTTGTTTTTAGTGGCTAACGGTCTTGGTTTATTTCATGAATTCTTAAACAATTGCTAATAAAGTTTGGCAATTCTAAACATTAGTGTTATAATTAGGTTGTTTTAGGAGTGTTGTGCTTTGAAGTAGGTGGGACGCAAAAAGTTCCAGGTTGGACGAAAGAGGTAGCAATGGATAATATTATCAATTTGCAAAGGAAAATAGTGCCAGAATTAAGTGAGCTCTTGGTTGAGCGCTACAAGATATTGCGCCAAGTGAGCCACGATGCTCCCATTGGACGTAGGGCTTTGTCTAGTGAGCTAGGGCTTAGTGAGCGTGTTTTGCGCTCGCAAGTTGATTTCTTGAAGAATGCTGGTCTACTGCATTTTTCTTCTTTGGGCATGTCCGTGACCGAAGAAGGAGCTGATTTGCTGAAAGATTTATCTGATTACGTACGTAAGCTGCAGGATCTTTCTTCCTTAGAGAAGATATTGATGGATAAATTGCACATTGGCCGAGTAGTTATTATTCCAGGGGACTGTGACGAGGAAGAGGTTGTTAAGCAAGAAATCGGTCGGGCTGCCGCCAAGATTCTACTGGCCCTTATTGATGATGACAAGCGCCATATTGTAGCAGTCAGTGGCGGTACTACTTTAGCAGCCTTGGCTGAAAACGTAAGAGGAAATGTTCCCAACACAGTTGTAGTTCCAGCTCGTGGTGGACTAGGAGACAAGGTTGAATATCAGGCTAATACTATAGCGACGGCATTGGCGGGTAAACTCAAGGCTAAATATCGTCAGCTCTATATACCTGACAGTGTCAGCGGTGAAGTTCTAGCTAGTATTTTGCGCGAGGATGCTGGCGTTAAGTCGGTAGTAGAAGTGATTAAAAATGCCGATATTTTTGTGCATGGCATGGGCCAAGCCAATGTTATGGCCCAAAGGCGTGGCCTTAAGAAAGAGATAGCTGACAAGCTGACTGCTGGCGGTGCTGTAGGTGAAGCCATTGGACAGTATTGTGATATCAAAGGCAATGTTGTACATGTGACTAATAACGCAGGATTGGTGATGCAAGATTTAGCACGCATTAATACAATTATGGGTATTGCCGGCGGCAAATCCAAGGCGAAGGCTATGGTAGCTATTCTGAGAGCTTCTAAGCGTGAAGATATTGTGGTGACAGACGAAGCAGCAGCTAGGGCTATGGCAGAAATTTTAATGCATTAGTAATGTAAGATAAAATAGATGAAAAATTTGGGAGGTATTATAATGACAAAAATTGGTATTAACGGATTTGGAAGAATTGGACGTAATGTTTTGAGGGCAGCTCTTAATAAGCCGGAATTTGATATCGTGGCTGTTAATGATTTGACTGATGCACCTACCCTGGCACATTTATTAAAGTATGACTCCATTCATGGCGTATTAGACGGTGAAGTCTATGCCGAGGGTGACTCCATCGTAGTTAATGGCAAAAAAATCAAAGTTTTGGCTCAAACTGACCCAGCTAAATTACCTTGGGGAGAATTAGGTGTAGATATTGTTGTTGAATCTACAGGACGTTTTACTGAGGGCGCCAAAGCCAAGGCTCATTTGGATGCCGGTGCCAAAAAAGTAATTATTTCTGCTCCTGCCAAAGGTGAAGATATTACTATTGTTATGGGCGTCAATGAAGATCAATATGAAGCAGACAAGCATAATATTATTTCTAATGCTTCCTGCACAACAAATTGCTTGGCTCCTTTTACCAAAGTATTGCTAGACAACTTTGGCATTGAAAGTGGTCTGATGACTACGGTACATTCTTATACTAATGACCAAAAAATCCTGGATTTGCCTCACAAAGATTTGCGCAGAGCCAGAGCGGCTGCCCAATCTATTATTCCTACTACCACAGGCGCAGCTAAGGCCGTAGCTCTGGTATTACCGGAATTAAAAGGCAAGCTGAATGGCTTTGCTATGCGTGTACCGACAGCGAATGTATCTATTACTGATTTGACGGTTAATCTAGCTAAAGATACTACGGCTGAAGAAATTAATGCCGTCTTGAAGCAAGCGGCTGAAGGTGAATTGAAGGGAATTATGGGCTACAATGAATTACCCTTGGTTTCTCGTGACTATAACGGTTGCCCCTTGAGCTCTATCGTAGATGGCTTATCTACCATGATGATTGGCAAACGCATGGCTAAGGTCGTTTCTTGGTACGATAATGAATGGGGTTATTCCAATAGAGTGGTTGATTTGGCTCTTTATATTGCTACAAAAGGACTCTAATACAAGGCCTTAAGACAAAAAGGAGTTTGGTTAGACATGGATAAAAAGACAATCAAGGATATTGATGTCACAGGTAAAAAGGTTTTGGTAAGGGTCGATTTTAATGTACCTATGGACGATAATGGTGTGATAACAGATGATACACGCATTCGCGCTAGTTTGGACACTATCAAGTATCTGATGAAAAAACACGCTGCTGTCATTCTAATGGCTCACCTTGGACGTCCCAAAGGCAAAACAAATGCCAAATATAGCTTGGCGGTAGTGGCTCAGCGCTTGTCGGAGTTACTGCATAAGGAAGTAGCTTTTGTGGATAATTGTATTGGTGCTGATGCCAAGGAAGCGGCGGCTCAATTAGAGAGTGGAGACGTGCTTTTGTTGGAGAATCTGCGCTTTCATGCCCAAGAAGAAGCTAATGATATGAAGTTTGCGGAACAATTAGCTTCTTTGGCAGAAGTATATGTTAATGATGGCTTTGGCGTTTCGCATAGAGCACATGCTTCGGTAGAGGGTGTGACCCACTTTCTGCCGGCGGTAGCTGGCTTGCTCTTAGAGAAAGAAATTAAGTATTTAGGTAAAGCTGTAAATAATCCTGTTAGGCCCTTTGCAGCTATTATCGGCGGAGCCAAGGTATCTGATAAGATTGGTGTTATTGATAATTTGCTGGACAAAGTAGACAGTATTTTTATTGGTGGTGGGATGGCCAACACATTTTTGGCCGCTAATGGTTGCAAGATGGGTAAGTCCTTGGTTGAGAAGGATAAGATTAAACTAGCCAAAAAACTTATCCAAAAGGCAGAGGTTAAGAAGGTAGCATTGTATCTGCCCACTGATTTGGTAATGGCTTCTGCCTTTGCGGAAGACGCAACGACTGAAGTTGATGATATTGCCAAAATTAATCAAAAATATATGGCTTTGGATATAGGTCCGCAAACTACTAAGACCTATGCTGACGCCATAAAAAAGATGAAGACTATTGTTTGGAATGGACCCATGGGAGTATTTGAAATGGATGCTTTCTGTCAAGGCACAGAAGGCGTGGCCAAAGCAGTCGCTAGTGCCAAAGGGACGACCATTGTTGGCGGCGGCGATTCTGTAGCAGCCATCGAGAAGCTTAAGCTAGCTGACAAAATAGACCATATTTCTACAGGTGGTGGTGCTTCACTAGAATATCTGGAAGGTAAAGAGCTTCCGGGGATTGCTGCCTTAGATGATTTGCGGACACCTATCGTGGCTGGTAATTGGAAGATGCATAAGACTGTTAAT
>JAQUUF010000142.1 GCA_028693975.1 Acidaminococcaceae bacterium | reverse complement strand
CTAATATAAATTTTTAATTTATTTTTAGACGGTACCACAGAAGATAATTTTTCATTCAACCCATGAATACCCTCAATGACCAAAACGCCCTTTTCGTCTAGCTGCAACTCCTGTCCACGATACTCTTTCCTGCCCGTTCTAAAATTATACCGAGGTATCTTGACTCTTTCACCTTGAAGCAACCTGCTCAAATGTTCATGAAAAAGCTCCAAGTCCAAGGCCTCAATGCATTCGTAATCATATTCACCATCAGCTTTGCGCGGAGTCTGCGTGCGCTCAACAAAATAATTATCCAACGACAATGCTTGCGGTCTGAGACCCAGAACCCGCAACTGCACGCTTAGCCGCTGAGCAAAAGTCGTCTTCCCTGAAGAAGAAGGTCCGGCAATTAATGCTAAATGTATATCATGTCCAGCGGCATTAATGCGGTCGGCAATATGGGATATCACTTTTTCCTGTAAGCCTTCAGCCACCTGAATAATCTCTCTATCTTTGCCTTGCCGAATAAAGTCATTCAAAGCAGCCACTGTGGGACAACCAACAATATTACCCCACTCTTCTGATTGGTCATAAACTTTGGATAGTTTGGGCTGATCCACAAAAGGAGGTATTGTATCCAAAGCAGAACTCTTGGGATAGCGTAACATAATACCTTTATGGTAACTCATCAAATCAAAGGCTTTGAGATACCCCGCATGAGGAAATAACGGGCCAAAGAAATACTCTATATCTCCCCTCAGCGCATATGCAGGCAAACAAGCAAAGTCAGGAGCTGCCTCCAACAAAGGAACTCTGTCTCGTCGCATATCACTTTTGACGGCACAAAGAGCCTCTTTTTTGCTCAAATACATTAATCTAATCGGTTCTTTGTCTGCAATCATTTTATGCATAACAGCTTTTACAGCTGCAATTTCATTTTCTTGCAGTAAGACTCCACCCTTCACATCACAGTACAAGGCGTCTCCAATGCAATTCATAACTTCAATCTCTTCATCAGGCTTTACTTCCCGCAAGGCCATCAGAAAAACATAGAGTAATGTACGCACATAGACGCGCATGCCTTCCAGCGAATCTGTTGGAATAAAGCCAACGGTACAATCATGAGGAACTTCTCGCTGCAACCCTATCCCTGCACCATCGCAAATAGCTTCAGCGATAGGAGTACTATATTTTTGAGCATAATCCTGAGCAATCTCTAGGAAGGTGACACCCTCCTTATATTCTTTTACCTTACCATCAGGTCCAGTAATATTGAGCATATTATTCTCCTACAGCTGTCATAGCCGCCTTAATCTTAGCAGCCATTCCTCCTATTTTACGCAATGGAATTGAGCACAAAGCCACACGCACACCAGCCGCCAACGGCACTACAAAAATATTGTCGGCATGCAATTTATCACAGATAGCTTCTGGATTTTTAGCCGGTATAGACAGGAAGAAACCTGCCACATACGGAATCATGGATAAACCACAAGCTTGCGCTTCTTGCACGAACAAATCCGCTCTGGCTTTAATCATTTGATAGTAATAATCTCTTTCCTGCTCTACTGCTTGCAACAATTCCGGGTCAGAATAAATATTAGCTAGCGTTCTCATAGCAGGTCTATTGATATTCGACCATGTAGCGCGGCTGGTATACTGGTTAATATCTTTAAATTCCTGGATAGCTGTTTCGTTAGAAGCAACCCCTATCATAGCACCGGTCCTCTGTCCATACATAGTAAAGCCTTTAGACATACTATAAGCAATAATAGCTAAAATATTCTCAGGCAAATCGGACAAACCTTGGAAAAATTTACGTACAGCGTTCTTCTCTCCAGCATAATCGATATAAGCTACGTCTAGGAAGAGTGCAACTTTTTTGGCAGTACCAGCAGTCACTTCTTGCAACATAGCAAGGACCGCCTGCAAATCATCGTCGTTAAGACTATAACCGGTCGGGTTATGTGCAGGGGTATTAATGATTAACAAAAGTTGGTCTTGTCTGCCCAAGACCTCTTCAACTTTGGCTTTTAGAGCAGGCAAATTATACTGCCCTTCAGCGGTCAACATCTGATAAGTATCTAGCTTGCGGCCCGCATCCAAGCAAAGCACTTTATAAGCACCCCAGTACCAATCAGAGGTAATTACTGTATCACCAAGAGCCGTATAATTCCAGATAGCATGGTGTATAGCACCTGTACCACCAGCAGTAGCAACAGCGCCTATATAGCCCTTGGGCCGCGAATCACCAAAAGCTGCCACTAATACCTTATCCAAATATTCGGGCAATCCAGAAATAGGGGCATAAGCAATGAGTTCTGTAGTAGGCAGATTGCGGTAAACCTTCTCCACGGTAGGCAAACAAACTAATTTCCCTTCATCATCCATAATGGCACCTATAGTACCATTAGTAACCTTATCATCTCCGTACTTAGCTGCGGCAGCTACAGCGGCCGCATTAGCAGCAAAAATATTATCCTTAGCTGCCTTTCCCTTAGCTTGTGGTGCTGCAAAACTATCCATAATAATCCCTCCATTTTTTATCTTCTTCTAGATTATAACATCTTTACTAATTTAAATATACAACAGTAGCTCCCGTACCGCCTTCACTCTGCTCCGCAATAGCTATTTTCTTCACAAATCTATTGTCTTGCAAATAAGTAGTGAGACCTGCCCTAAGCATCCCCGTGCCTTTACCATGAATAACGCGAATTTTGTCCAACCCGGCCAACATAGCATCATCCATAGCTTTATCCACATAAGGAATAGCCTCATCTACCGTCTTACCACGCACATCTATCTCTGGCATAATCGCTTGCACCTTGGCCACAAAGAGTTCGTGCCTTTGGTCACTACGACGTCGGCTTCCAGAATTCTTCTTAGACTCAACTTGGCTAATAAGAATACAATTCTTCATCGGAACCATGGTCTTCATACTACCCACACGTACCGAAACCTGCTTGCCATCTATAACATCAATCACACCAGTCTGGCCTAGCGTTGTGAGATATACTCTTTGTCCCACCGCCGCATTAGCCACATTTAGAACTTTGCCATCTGGCCTCTCCTTGCCTTCCAAAGCAAAACTCTTATTCAAACCTGCGCGAGACTTGGCGGCCATGGCTTCTATTTGTGCCATATCAGCATTCTTTTTCATCGCGCGCAATTCTTTGAGAATCGCTTCCGTCTCACGTCTACTGGTACGGTAGAGTTCGTCAGCCTCTTCTCTAGCCTTGCGCAAAATATCGTTACGTCGTTTGTCCAAATCACTTTTCTGTTTCTGGAACTCATTCTTGAGATGTTCTGCTTCTATACGTAAATCTTCAATGGCTCTATTTCTGTCTTCATATTGCCTGCGCTCAGAATCCAAATTCTGCAAAACATTTTCCATATTGGCATGTTCTCGCCCTAGGAGGTTCTTGGCGTTAGCCAGAACATCTTCCGGTAGCCCCAATCGCTTACTGATATAGAAAGCATTACTACTACCAGGAACACCCATGAGTAAACGATAGGTTGGCTTCAAGGTCACAGGGTCAAATTCCACGCTAGCATTCTCCATCCCGTCATGGGTATACGCAAAAGTTTTCAGCTCACTGTAGTGAGTGGTAACAATAGTTAAAACTTTACGTTCGAAGAGATATTCTAGCATCGACATAGCTAGAGCTGCACCTTCATTGGGGTCAGTTCCAACACAAATCTCGTCCACTAGCACCAAATCACCACTACGAGCTTCTTGCAAAATACTTACCATATTGCTCATATGCCCCGAAAAGGTACTCAAACTCTGCTCGATACTCTGCTCGTCACCGATATCAGCATAGACGCCACCGAAGACCGGTAGCTTTACGCTACTGGCCGGCAGAAATAAACCGGCTTGTGCCATCATAGCAAATAAACCTACTGTCTTTAAGGCTACGGTCTTACCACCAGTATTAGGTCCGGTAATTAAGAGGGTCGTAAAATTCTCCCCCAAAGAAATATCCAAAGGCACAGCAGTGTTCTTGTGTAGCAG
>JAQUUF010000004.1 GCA_028693975.1 Acidaminococcaceae bacterium | reverse complement strand
GATACCACCAGATAAGGCTCCACGCCCATATCCACCAGACGGGCGATAGCACCGGCCGCATTGTTGGTATGCAGCGTACTAAAAACCAAGTGACCTGTCAAAGCTGCATTGACGGTAATCTCTGCTGTCTCGCTATCACGTATTTCACCGACCATAATGACATCCGGGTCCTGACGCAAGATAGTGCGCAGACCATTGGCAAAGGTCAGCCCTGCTTTGTTATTCACAGCAATCTGATTGACGCCGGCTATACGATACTCTACCGGGTCCTCAATCGTAATAATATTATCCGCTACATTGTTGACTTCCATCAAGGTGGAATACAAAGTAGTTGATTTACCGCTGCCGGTAGGTCCTGTCACCAATACCAGGCCATAGGAGGCCTTGAACATCTTCTGGTACATCGACATATTAAGCGGTGAGAAGCCTAGGTCATCTAGCGTAACATTCACTGCACTCTTATCCAGAATACGCATAACGACTTTCTCTCCTAGGATGGTCGGCATGGTAGAGACACGAATATCTATTTCTTTGCCATTACTAGTGACATTGATACACCCATCTTGGGGCAATCTCTTCTCGGCAATATCCATCTCCGCCATAATCTTGATACGGGACAAGATAGGTGCCTGTGTCCCCTTGGGGAAAGATATTACTTCTCGCAGTACACCATCCACTCGGAAACGCACCCTGAGGACTTTCTCCTCGGGCTCGATATGCACGTCACTGGCTTTGTCATGTACCGCCTGCTCTATGAGGGAATTAACGATGCTGATAATAGGTGCATTGTCCGTAGCATCGGCCAAGTCTCTTACTACTGCCGTCACTTCTTCATCTTTGAGCTGACTGACTGCATTCTCTACACGGCCTTTAACGCCGTAATTATTGTTAATAGCAAGCTCTATATCCTTGCTCTCTGCCAGTACAGGCTCCACTTCCATACCACTGACCATACGCACATCGTCAATAGCATAGAAATTCGTCGGGTCGTTCATCGCTATGACTAAGCGATTCCCATCACGGCGTATGGGAATAATATTATAGCGCTCTGCCAAGAATAACGGCACCGCTGCTATAGCATCTTTTTGGATATCTGTCACCGACAGAGAAATATAGGCTATGCCCAGCTGCTTCTCCATACTTTGCAGCATATTTCTCTCTGTAATATACCCCAAGGCAATCAGTGTCTCACCTAATCTTTTGCCACTGGTCTTCTGCGCATTCAGGGCATGCTCTAATTGTTTCTCTGTAATCACTCCTGCATCAAGCAGTATTTCTCCCAGCCTTTTGCGTTTGTCCACCGAGAAACCTCCCTCCACCATATATTCATTTCAATAAAAGAGTTTACATTTTATTACTAATTATACTATAATGATGGTGTACTATCAAATGTAATTATCATATTATTGTTAGCAATTTTCAAATATTTTACCAATAGATTTATCAGGGAGGATTGACTATTATGGGTAAAAACAATAAATTAGATAAGGTAACTTGCTCCATTATAGCAGCTTTTGTTCTATTAAGCGGGTCGCATTTTGCCTGTCGTTATGATGTCGGTGCAATAGTGGATGATTTGTTCCACAAGGTTTCGGCAGAGACAGTATTGCCTGATGCACCTACACCTGCTCCTCTGGGCGCAGCACCTGTTACTACCAGTACAGTTGCCACCTCCGCTGAGCAGCCTGTGACCCAAAAAATAGCTCGCAATCCTTTCTTGGTACCTGTCGAAGCTCGTACTATGGCACCAGCTGCAATTACTCCTGCCGGCCCTCAAGGTCCCGGCTATGCTACTGCCGTGTCCGCTGCCAAGTCTGCGGCTCCCGCTCTTCGTGGCGTGGTGCGCAGTGGTAACAAGAGCATGGCTATCATCGAGTACCATGGCTCCAGCCAAGCATATAATGTAGGACAGGACGTCGGCGAGTATTCTATTAGCTCGATTGGCTCTGGTTCTGCTACCTTGAGCGGACCTGATGGTGCTAAGACCATTAGCATAGGGGGTTAGATGAATGTTATTTAAGCGCAAAACCTTGGCTGCCTTGGCCCTGTCTACCCTCTTAACTCTGAGCAGCTCTTCTCTCGCCTTCGCCAATAATGTATCGCTAACTATCCAAAACGGTCAGATTAAAGATGTCCTAGCGGCTCTGTCTGCTATCAGCGGCAAGAGTATCATTACTGATGGCTCGGTCAAAGGTTTGGTTTCTATTGATTTGAACGATGTACCCTTCGAAGATGCTTTGGACTTAGTTACCCGTTCCAATGGCTTGGCTTATCGCAATATTCACGATGTAATCGTGGTTTCTTCTATTGATAATATGGGCAAGAACTTTGGCACGGTGTCTGTCTTCAAGCTCCAGTTCGCCAAAGCAGCTGATATTGTCACGGCGCTCAAAGGCGTGGTAAAAGCCGAAGGCTTGACGGCGGACGATGTGACGAATTCAATTATCTTCTCCGGCAACAGCAGTGAGGAACAAAAGCTCCGTACTGCTTTGCAGCAATTAGATGTGGCAACCAAGCAAATTACTCTGGAAGCCAAGATTATTGCCGTCAATCTGGAAGACACTAAGAAATTCGGTCTTAATTGGAATTGGTCCGAAATCCCTTCCTCCACTGACAGCGACACCAATTATGGCGGTACTATTCACTGGGGGCATGGCTATACTTCTACCTTCCAGGCTACTCTGAGCGCTATGATTACTGATGGCAAAGCCAAAATCCTAGCTACTCCCCGTATCTTGACTATCCCCGGCAAAGCTGCCAATATCTTCATTGGTGACCATATCCCTGTCTTGACCAAAGAAATCAGCGATGGCACTACCAGTACCAGTATTACTTATGTCGATGCCGGTATTAAATTAAACTACACACCTATCGTTAGCGACGACGACTTCATTACCTCGGTAGTCCATACGGAAGTAAGTACCGCTACCTTGGTCTCGGAAATAGAGAACTACAAAATAACCAGTCGTTCTGCCGATACCACAGTGAGAATGCGTAACGGTGAGACTCTGATTATCGGTGGTCTGATTAATGAAGAAGAGTCTAAGAATATGCAAGCTGTACCGCTGCTCTGCAAGATTCCTGTCTTGGGTGAATTGTTCAAATATCGCAACAATTCCAAGAAGAAGACCGAAGTCATGATGATCTTAACGCCTTATGTTACTAGCGCCGGTGAATCTCCTGCTATCTACAACCCCAAGGTCGCTAATATGGCCTTAGACCCCGTCCCTGGCAGTGACGAAGATGAAGAAGCCAAAGCTGCTGCTCGCGAAAAAAGACGAGCCGAGAGAGCGCAAGCCGCCGCTCGTGAACAAAACGGTGGCAAAGAAAGCTTCCGGGAACGAGTTGACCGCATTCTGGCAGAAGACGCTGCTACCAATAACAACTAAAATTACAAAAGGTGATGAGAAGGATTACTCCTTCCCATCACCTTTTTTGATGTCTTGCACACGTTGCTTAATATCTGCCGCACCCAAGATGCCGGCAATCATGGCACAACCCACGGCGCCTTGCTGTCGCACACGAGCATAGTTCGCTGGCGTAATGCCGCCAATACCTACCACCGGTAGCTGCACCGCTGCGCAGATAGCACGCAAGCTGTCCAGCCCTAGGACATCGGCATCGGCTTTGCTCCCTGTGGGGAACACCGCCCCCACTCCAAGGTAGTCTGCCCCACCACACTGAGCCTTAAGAGCCTCTTCCACTGTGTGTGCCGATACTCCTATAACAGCCTCTGGCCCTAGCACAGTGCGAGCTCGCTCCAGTGCCCAATCACCTTGCCCGATATGTACGCCTGCTGCGCCTACGGCCCGAGCAAGCTCCACATTGTCGTTAATAATCAAGGGTACATTATAGCTATCAGCAAGTTTTTTCACTTGTCTGGCTAACTGCTCAAACTCCTCCGGTGTAGTTGTTTTCTCCCGTAGCTGGAGCAAAGTCACGCCACCAGCCAGTGCTTGCTCCACACAAGTGAGGAAATCACGTCCCTGCAAATAGTGATGGTCCGTCACCAAATAAATACTATAATCAATCACTCTAGGCATTTTGCCCCACTCCCCTAAAAGCCACAGCAATATCGTCGCCGCTGAGGTTATAAATCTGGTCAAAGAGCTTGGCCTTGAACGTTCCCGGTCCTTCTCCTGCCCTGAGCTGTACTGCGGCTTTCTCGGCCGCCACATTCATGGCTGTAATGCCAAAAACCGCTGCGGGTAAATACTCCATGCTCACCGCCGCCGCACAAGCAATCAAGGTAGTGGTCATACAGCCTGTACCTGTGACCTTGGTCAACAGCTCTACGCCATTGGTAGCCAAGATAGTAGTCTGACCGTCGCTAATTGCATCTAGCGCCCCTGTGACAGCGACGACACAGCCAAATTGTTGGGCGGCCTTGGCGGCAAACTTACCCTGTCCGTCACTGAGAGCTTGTGAATCCACACCTTGTCCGAAGGAAGCATCTCCCAAGAGACAACGACATTCAGCGTAGTTGCCACGGATAATCGACACGCCGTCGCGCAGTATCTGTTGGGCGGCCTTTTGACGGAAGCTAGAGGCCATCACGCCTACCGGGTCAAAAATAATTGGTATTTGTCTGCTGCGCGCTACTTCTGCCGCACGCAGCATGGAAGTCAGCTTGGTCTGATTGATAGTGCCAATATTAAGTACCAAGGCTTTGGCTGCGCCTGTCATAGCGTCAATTTCTTCCAGCTCATCAGCCATGACGGGTGAAGCACCGAAGCACAGGGCGACATTAGCACAGTCGCCACTGGTGACATAATTAGTGATATGGTGCACCAGCGGTTTGGTTTCAACAATATTATTTTTTAATAGAGTAAAATCTTTGCTCCAAATAGCCATTATTCTATGCCTGCTTTCTTGTACATTGTTACAAAATGATGAGTAGGACCACAGCCACTACCGATGGACAAGCTATGCTCAATCGCCAAAGTCACGTAGGCTTTGCTGGCCTCTACCGCCTGAGGTAGTGTTAAGCCCTGTGCTAGATTGGCTGCCAGGGCAGAAGATAGGGTGCAGCCGGTACCATGGGTATTCTTAGTAGCAATGCGTGCACTCTCGTACCAGCGTCCCGTCCCCTCGCCTAGATACAAATAATCATCAGCTTCTCCTGCCAAGTGACCACCTTTGAGCAGCACATTCTGCACTTCTTGCCGGTGTACTAGCTCCTGCGCTGCTTGCATCATATCCTCTTTGGTCGCAATACTACGGCCTAGTAATTTCTCTGCTTCAGGAATATTGGGTGTTATCAAGGTCGCTAGCGGCAGCAGCTCATTGATTAAGTCCTGACAAGCCTGCTCGGCCAGAAGGTTGTAGCCGCTCTTAGACACCATTACCGGGTCTAGAACGATAACCTGGGGCTGGTATTTGCGCAGCCCTGCCGCCACAGCGTGAATAGCTGCCGGTTGGGAGAGCATACCCAGTTTAACGGCATCGACTCTTATATCACTGAATACCGCGTCTATTTGTGCCGTAATCACCTCTGGCTCAATGTCCTGCACTCGGAATACACCTTGGGTATTTTGAGCTGTTACTGCGGTAATGACACTCATGCCGTAGCAACCGTGTGCCGCAAAGGTCTTAAGGTCAGCTTGGATACCGGCACCGCCGGAGGAATCAGAACCGGCAATAGTCAATAAATTTTTCATAATCTGCTCCTCGTTAAAGAAGGGCGACTTCGCAGCCGCCCCAGTCTTAATTAGTTTACATATTTTTTTTGACGAATTTTACTACATTCTTCACATTGAAGCCGTATTTGTCATAAATAACATCGCCGGGAGCACTAGCACCAAAAGTAGTAATGCCCAGTACTTTGTCCTCGCTGCCGGTATAGCGGCTCCAGCCCAGGGGCACGCCAGCTTCGATGGCTAGACGGCTCACACCTTGAGGCAGGACGGAATTCTTGTAGGCTGTGCTTTGTTGGTCGAACACATCCCAAGAAGGCATAGACACGACACTAACATTAATTTTTTGTTTAGCCAGAACTGCTTGAGCAGCTAGGGCCAAATGCACTTCACTGCCTGTAGCCAAGAGAACTGCTTGGAGCTCTTGGTCGGCTTGGCCTGCATCTAGGACATACGCACCTCTAGGAGCACCGGCATGGACTGCCTTAGCGTAGGCGTGGAGTACGGGTAACTTTTGTCTGCTCAGCAGCAAGCAAGTAGGCTGCTCACGCTTAATACAAGCACTCTTCCAGGCTGCGGCTGTCTCTAGCGCATCAGCGGGGCGATAGACAGATACATTGGGAATGAGGCGCATACTCATAGCCTGCTCAATTGGTTGGTGCGTAGGTCCATCTTCACCCAAGGCAATGCTGTCATGGGTAAGAACATAGACGCTGCCCACACCCATCAGAGCGGACATTCTAATAGCAGGACGGAGGAAATCCGCAAATACTAGGAAAGTACCGCCATAGGGGACGAAACCACCATGGAGTGCCAAACCGTTCATGATAGTACCCATGCCATGCTCACGCACGCCAAAATGGATATTGCGACCAGTACGCTCAGTCGGCGAATAATAGCCTTCTTGCTTCAAGACGGTCTTGTTGGAGGGGCCCAAATCAGCACTGCCGCCGACAAGTGCCGGTACTTGCTGAGCCAAGAGCTGCAACACTTCGCCGGACGCTTCACGGGTGGAAGTCTTCTCTACCTTGGCAAAAGCTTTCTCCAAAGCTCTGACATCTACAGCTAGCTTGCCGTCGATACGTGCTTGCAGTTCTGCTGCTAGTTCCGGGTAAGCTTTGGCATATTTCTTCATCAAGGACTGCCAAGCTGCTTCTTGTTTTTTGCAAGCTGATAATTTAGCTTGGAAATATTTCTTCACATCGCTGGGTACATAGAAAGATTTCTTGGGGTCCCAGCCTGCGGCTTCTTTAGTTTTGGCTACATTCTCTGCACCCAGAGGCTCACCATGAGCAGAGGCGCTGTCTTGTTTGGGACTGCCAAAGCCAATATGAGTCTCCACAATAATCAAAGAAGGATGCTCGGTATCAGCTTGTGCTTGCTTAATAGCTTCTGTCATAGCGTCCACATCTTCGGAAGAGGCTACGCGCAATACCTGCCAGCCATAAGCTTCAAAACGCTTGCCCACGTCTTCGGTAAAGGCAATAGAGGTAGAGCCTTCGATAGATATTTTGTTATCGTCATAGAGGAAAATCAACTTACCCAAGCCTAGAGTACCAGCCAAAGAAGCAGCTTCGGAGGATACACCCTCCATCAAATCACCGTCAGAAGTGATACCATAGGTATAGTGGTCTACTACGTCAAAGCCCTCCTGGTTGTACCGTGCTGCCAGCATCGTCTCGGCCATAGCAAAACCTACCGCCATGGCAAAGCCATGACCCAAAGGTCCGGTAGAAGCATCGACACCTTCTGTATGACCATATTCCGGATGCCCCGGAGTCTTAGAACCCCATTGGCGGAAATCTTGCAAATCTTGCAAAGAAAGATTGTAGCCTGCCACATGCAGCATAGAATACAGCAGAGCACTGCCGTGACCGGGAGAGAGAATGAATCTATCCCTGTTGAACCAGTTGGAGTTGCTGGGATTGTAGTGCATAAACCTATCCCAAATAGTATACATCAAAGGAGCAGTACCCAAGGGTAGCCCGGGATGTCCGGAATTAGCCTTTTGTACTTGGTCAATTGATAAGAACCTCAGAGTATTAATAGCATTTTCGTCAATTTTGTTCATAGCCAGCCTCCATAAAATTATCTACCATATATGTACATACCTTCATTATAAAGGAAAATGCCAAAAAAATAAAGATGCCAAGGCATAAACCTTGGCATCTTAACAACTTATTTGTCCATAGCTAGGAGACGTACAATATCGGCTCTAGTAATCATACCGACCATCTTACTGCCGTCTACTACCGGAATCTGCTTGATATCATTGTCCAGCATCATATGTGCTACTTCACTAACATCAGTATCTTCCTTGGCAGTAACAAGGTCAGAGGTCATAATCTCCTCGGCCTTTTGCGCCAGCATTTTCTTGAAGTCCTCATTGTAGCGGTCTACTCCATGATAGTAAATAACCGCACCGAGAATATTAATAAAGTCAGGCGTACGCGGTGTAATCTTGCGGCGCAACAAATCGCCTTCGGTCACAATACCTACCAGATAACCGCCTTCACTGAGCACGGGCAAGCCAGATATTCTATGCTGTGCTAAAGCCAGAGCAATTTCTCTAATAGAACTATTTCTGCCTACACTAACTATTTTTTTACTCATAATTTCTTTAGCCTGCATAATCGAATCTCCTTGTCTCGCAAATTTATTTATCGCTGCATCCGATACTATCAGCAATAATCTTCTCGGCAATACGTGCCGGTACATCTTCGTAATGGTCAAACTTCATTTCAAAAGTACCCAGACCTTGGGTAATGGCACGCAGGTCAACGGCATACTCGGTAATCTCTGCATAAGGTACCTGTGCTTTGACGCAGCACAAACCATCTTCGCAAGTCTGCATCCCTAGGATACGACCTCTCTTGGTATTCAAATCGGAGATAACATCGCCTGTCATAGAATCAGCACAATAAACATCTAGATTATAATAGGGCTCCATCAGGACTGGCTTAGCTTGCTCGCAGGCTTTCTTGAAAGCCATATTGGAAGCAATCTTGAAGGCCATTTCGGAAGAGTCGACGGTATGATAAGAACCATCCAGCAAGGTAATTCTCACATCAACTACCGGATAACCAGCCAAGATGCCATGCTCCATAGATTCGCGCATACCCTTCTCGACGGCGGGAATATACTGACGTGGTACGGCACCACCGAAAATCTTATCAACGAACTCGAAGCCGTCACCGGGATTAAGCGGCTCCATCTTGATTACTACATCGCCATACTGACCGTGACCACCACTCTGTTTCTTGTGCTTGCCTTCTACTTGAGCTGTGCCACGAATAGTCTCACGGTACTCAATGATGGGAGCTCTGAGCTCTGCTTCCACACCAAATTTCCGCTGCATCCTCTCCATGATAATGTCGATGTGTTGGTCGCCCATACCGCTGATGAGCATTTCCTTAGTTACAGAATTGCGTGTAACGATAATGGTGGGGTCCTCATCCATCAACTTATTCAAAGCAGTGTTAATCTTATCCTCGTCGCCTTTTTTCTTAGCGTAGATAGCTCTGGTATACATCGGCAACGGGAATTTAATCGGTGCAAATTGTACCGGTGCATTCTTGTCGCTGATAGTATCGCCTGTGGAGGTATATTGTAGCTTGGAGATAACGCCGATATCGCCGGCATTGATAGCCTGCATCGGAATCTGAGTCTTGCCCATCATAGTAAAGACTGTGCCTACGCGTTCTTCTTTGTCACGGCTGGAATTATAAATAGTACTGTCGCTGCTAACCTTGCCGGAGAATACTCTCAGGAAGGAGAGACGCCCTACGAAGGGGTCAGAAGTAGTCTTGAATACTAGAGCCGCCATGGGTGCATTGCTATCGCGCGTAATAACTTCGCCGCTCTTAATATCCGTAACCTCATAATCATTCAATACTGCCGGGAAAGTATAGTCAATAATGGCATTCATAACACGGCCCAGACCGATATTCTTGGCTGCACTGCCGCAAATAACCGGGAAAATGATAGCCTGTCTGATACCTTTGATTAAACACTTGCGAATATCTTCACTGCTGATTACTTCGCCTTCCAAATAGCGCTCCATAATATCGTCATCTGCTTCCACAGCAGCTTCTACCATCTTATCATGAGCATCGTTGGCCCAATCTAGCATATCAGCAGGGATATCTATTTCGTCCGAACCGTTACCATTAGCTTTGTAGGCTTTCATCTTAAAGACATCAATAACGCCACAGAAATCGTCTTCTTTGCCCAAAGGTAATTCCAAAGGCAATACTCTCTTGCCAATCTTCGCCCGCAAGTTGTCTAGGACATTGTCGTAGTCGGCATTCTCTCTATCCATCTTGTTCACAAATACTATACGGGGCAAGCCTGCTTCTTCGGCCAACTTCCAGCATTGCTCGGTACCTACCTGTACACCTGCCGTAGCATTGACCACAATCAAAGCGCTGTCCACCGCCCTAAAAGCTCCCTTAACCTCTGCTACGAAATCTGCGAATCCCGGAGTGTCTATGAAGTTAATCTTAGTATCACGGAACTCTACCGGTGCTAAGGTAGCATTAACAGAGACCTTGCGCTTAATTTCTTCCGGTTCATAATCTGTGGTGGTAGCTCCATCGTCAACTTTGCACATTCTGTTGATTGCTCCGCTGCGAAACAGCAAAGCTTCCGTCACCGATGTTGTTCCCGCTCCACCATGACCCACAATGGCCACGTTTCTAATCCTATCGCCAGTATAATCTTTCATGCCAACTCCTCCTTTTTCCGTCCATCTTATATGCTAATTAAATTCTAGCGTTGGGGGCATTTTTCCTGCTTTTTTCTTCTTTTTTGAGCAACTAAAAAATGTGTTGCCAATAGTGTAATATTAGCAACACATTTATCTTATTTTTTACTTCAACCAGCGTCTTACCCTCTATTTTTCTTCTGCTTGCGCCAGTAGAGCCAAGTATACACGGCAATAACCATCACCACCATTAAAGCCAGTCTATCCATATTCTGGCGGTAATTAACTGCATCATGTCCCAGTATCACTTCTAGCGCTGTAGAAGGGAATTTGCCAATAAAGGTAGCTATCACATAGTCTCTAATACTCATCTTGCTCACTGCGCCCAACGCAGTCAAAATACCTGACGGGAAATAAGGCATAGTGCGAGCCAAAGCCATAGCTCTCAGCCCACCGCTGCTGCTCATCTCATCTAAGCGGCTCAGACTATTACTCTTACGGATAATCTTCTCCGCCGATTCGCGCAGGAAAAACCGCATAATCAAAAAGCTAATAGTCACGCCCACAGATTCTGCTGTCCAAGAAATCAGAATGCCCAAGGGCAAGCCAAAGACCAGACCATTAGCTGTGGAGAGAAAGATAGAAGGTAAAACCCCAGCAGCATTAATCAGCACGTCCAAGAAGAAGCTGATGACTATAGCCCAACCGCCATAGGCGCGCAGAAAAGCTGCTATTTCTTCCATATTACCACTAGTTGACAAATGCCAAATAGTAGTAAAAAAGCTCGGTGCGGCCAAGTGAATGCCACCTAGTAACACCACCATAAGTACCAGTGCCGCTATTTTGAATTTTGTTCCCTGTCTGCCAAAACTATCTTGCTCCATTAATGCAGCCGCCTTTTGTTATGCATAGAATATATTACTAAATCTTGAATCGAATTGGTTCTTAAGCACTGCCTCTACCTCCTGGAATTGTGCCTTGTCTGCCATAGTGGCTTGAGCCAAATGACGTGCTTCGACCAAAACATCGGTATCCCTTAGGATATCAGCAATATGCAAATCTGGCAAGCCATGTTGTCGCGCACCAAATAATTGTCCTGCGCCGCGCAGCTCCAAATCCTTCTCTGCGAGGAGGAAACCATCGCTACAGGCACGCATAATTTGCAATCTTTCTAAGGTCTCCGGATTGTCAGAGGAAGTCAGCAGGACGCAGTAAGACTGCCTATCACTGCGGCCTACCCGCCCACGCAGCTGATGCATCTGGGCTAAGCCAAATCTATCTGCGCCTTCGATAACCATCAAAGTAGCATTAGGCACATTGACACCTACTTCGATAACAGTAGTGGCAATTAATACCTTGGTCTTGCCACTAACAAAGTCTGCCATGACTTGCTCTTTCTCCTCGCTCTTGAGACGGCCGTGCAAGAGTCCGCAAGCTATACCGTGCAAATAACCTTGAGTCAGGTCTTCATAGATTTCTTTGACGCTCTTGGCTTCTACCATCTCGGATTCTTCTATCAAAGGGCAGACTACATAGGCTTGGTAGCCTGCTTGTATCTGCCTTACCATCCCGGCATAAATCTCTTGTCTCTTCTCCTCTGTATAGCACAGAGTCTTGATAGGCTTACGGCCCGGAGGCAAGCCCTTCATCAGAGAAATATCCAAATCCCCATATACGGTGAGCGCCAGTGTACGAGGAATAGGCGTCGCCGTCATAACCAAGACATCAGGAGCAAAATTAGACTTATTCACTAACTTGGCTCTCTGCTCCACACCAAAACGATGCTGCTCATCAGTAACCACCAAGGCTAGGTCCTTAAATACTACCTGATCTTGAATCAAGGCGTGAGTACCAACTACAACTTGTACTGTGCCCGCAGCAATCCCTGCCAGCACTTCTGCTCTCTTCTTGCCCGTCACACTGCCGGTTAAGAGCTCTACGGTAATACCTGCCGGCACCAAAAACTCCTGCAAAGTAGCCAAATGCTGGCCTGCTAGTATCTCAGTGGGGACCATAATGCAGCCTTGGTAACCATTCTCTACGGCTTTGGCGAGAGCTAGTGCCGATACTGCTGTCTTACCCGAGCCTACATCACCTTGGAGCAAACGATGCATGGGCTGCTTGCCTTGCATATCCGAGGAAATTTCCTGCCAAGCCTGCTCTTGGGCCGGAGTCAAAGCAAAGGGCAAGTTCTGTCTAACTTGCTGCAGCAAAGCACCATCAGGACCATGCTTAATGCCCTGTCTGCCATCCTTGACCTTGCTGCGATAGTATAATAGACCACATTGCAGCAAATATAATTCTTCAAAAACAAAACGCTCCCGTGCCTGGCGCAAGAGCTCAAAACTCTGGGGAAAGTGAATATTCTCTAGGGCCTGTAGTCGGGGCAACAAATGCTTCTGCCTGCATAACTCTGCCGGCAAAGATTCCGGTAATTCTTGTTGGGCTAACTTGAGTGCCTGACGCATGGCTGAACGGAAATTCGCCTGAGTCAGATTACCGGACAGACTATAGGTGGGCAAAATCCCCAGTCCCTGTACTTGCTCATCTTTCCAGGGCTGCACTTGGGCGCTGGTGACACTCTTGGCAGCACTGCGTCCCGGCAGAACTTTACCTAATATCAAAACCTCCTGCCCTACCTCAAGGCGTTTGAGCTGGAATTTCTGATGAGCAAAAAGATACACCTCGGCGTAGCCCGTACTATCGCGCACCGTAATCTTAGCATAACTATGATTATGGGCAGAGCGACGGCTGAACATATTGGCAATCTCAGCCCTAAAAATCTGATTGGAGCCGTCTGTAGACAGCTCTTTGATGCTCAGGAGCTGTGAATAATCCAGGTAGCTGCCTTGGCGGGGAAAGGTATTAAGCAAATCACCAATTGTCGTAATATTTAAATTAAAAAAATCTGCAGCCTTCTTGGGACCGATGCCCTTGAGGGTTGTTATAGGCTCTTGCCACCACATAAATGGCACCTCCTGCTGATAGTATAATAAATAGCTTGCATTTTGTACTCATTGTATGATAAAATACATCCGTTGAACTCGAAAGAAGGCATTGCCTTGCGCTTGAAGGAGGTGGGACCATGGCATGCATTTGCGACATTTGTAATAAAGGCTTGTTGGCAGGCAATAACGTCAGCCACTCCAATAGACATACGAAACGTTCCTGGAAGCCCAATATTCAAAAAGTAAAAGCTAACGTTGACGGACAAATTCGTACTCTTAACGTTTGCACTCGTTGCATGCGCAGCGGAAAGATCGCTCGCGCTAACTAATTTAATGTTTACAAAATGAAACCAAGGACCTTTACGGTACTTGGTTTCTTTGTTATGTAATTAATTATTTAATAGCAATGCCACATTCAGGGCAAAACTTAGCACTGGAACTAATCTTGGCCTTACAGTGAGGACATAAGATAAAGGCAGCAAATTCTTTGAGCTTGTGCTCAAATTTATCATAGAACTCATTTACTTCTTTATCGCCCGGCTTCCAGTTGTAGACTTGAATAACCTTCTTACGGCAATCCACTACTAATTGGCAAGTTGTACTGTCCATAGTCTGTACGCAAACTTCGAAAATTTTCTTATTCATCGTGCCTTCAATAAGATGCATTTCATCATCGCGCTTAGCAACCTCTACGCCCATCTCTGCCACGCATAAGATCGCTATCTGCCACGCTACAGCTGGTTCAACTTCGTAGACACGGTTATCAAAATAACCACCGCCGCCTTTAATTTGCATAATTCATAATCCTCCTCTAAAAGTATGCTAGTATTATATCACAAAAAAGCTATCCCACGCAAAAAACGGGGATAGCTTTTTGACTACTTATTTAGCATAATCAACAGCTCTGGTTTCACGAACAATGATAACCTTGATCTGTCCGGGATATTCCATTTCAGCTTCAATCTTCTTGGCCACATCACGCGCCAAAAGTACTGCTTCCGCATCGTCAATCTTATCAGGTTTGACCATGATGCGTATTTCTCTACCTGCTTGAACAGCATAGCATTTCTCTACACCGTCAAATGATTCTGCAATCTCTTCCAATCGAGTCAGACGTTTCAGATAGGTTTCTAATGTCTCACGACGAGCTCCTGGTCTTGCAGCAGAAATTGCATCGGCTGCGGCCACTAGAACAGCTTCCACTGTAGTGGGCTCCACGTCACCGTGGTGGGACAAAATAGCATTAATAACAGCATCGGATTCGCGATACTTCTTGGCGACATCGCCGCCTAATTCCACATGGGAACCTTCCATCTCATGGTCTACTGCTTTACCAATATCATGCAGCAAACCTGCACGCTTAGCAAGAGTAACATCCACTCCCAATTCAGCAGCCATCAGGCCTGCCAAATGAGATACTTCAATAGAATGCTTCAAAACATTTTGGCCATAACTGGTTCTATAGCGTAAACGACCTAACAACTTAATCATTTCGGGATGAATACCATGTACCCCAGTCTCAAAAGTAGCTTGCTCACCTGCGTCTTTAATCTTTTGGTCAATTTCTTTCTGAGCTTTCTCCACCATCTCCTCGATACGAGCAGGATGAATACGACCGTCATTAATCAATTTTTCCAAAGCAGTACGGGCAATCTCTCTACGAACCGGGTCAAAACCGGAAACAACGACGGCTTCCGGAGTATCGTCAATAATTAAATCAATACCTGTCAAAGTCTCTAAGGTACGAATATTACGACCTTCACGGCCAATAATACGTCCCTTCATTTCGTCATTAGGCAACGGTACAACAGATACCGTGGTCTCAGCTACATGGTCTGCAGCACATCTTTGGATAGCTAGAGAAATAATCTCTCTTGCCTTGTTATCGGCTTCATCCTTAGCTTGTTGCTCCAAATCCTTGACTAGCTTAGCCATATCATGCTTCACATCTACTTCTACACTATCCAACAATTCTTGCTTAGCTTGGTCAGCAGTCAAGCCGGAAACTCGCTCCAACTCCGTAACCTGCTTAGCATAAAGGGCATCAACTTTGTCTTGACTGTCACGCAATTTTTGACTTTGGGTCAGCAAGTTTTCTTCTTTTTTCTCATAAGAATCTAATTTGCGGTCCAAATTCTCTTCTTTTTGCAATAATCTACGCTCAGATTTTTGCAATTCATTGCGGCGCTCTTTATTATCACGCTCCATTTCGGAACGTAACCGATGGATTTCTTCTTTGGCTTCCACCAAAGATTCTTTTTTCTTCGCTTCGCCTGTCTTCTCGGCTTCTTTGATGATTTCTTGAGCTTTTTCTTCCGCATAACCCATCTTACTCTCAGCTATGTGTCTGCGCCCAAAATAACCAACACCTGCACCAATTACACCGACGATAATAGCGACGGCAATCATTTCTACGATAATCTTTTTCACCTCCTATATTATTACTTACATACAAATATGAGGCAACCAAAGGTCGCCTCGTGAAACTTGCAAAATTCTTTAATAATTTAACACGATTGGATAGAAATATTTTACCGTTTTTGCGGATTTATGTCAAGATAACCCTACAATATATAGTAATTAAAAGGTTTTTTGCTACCAAAATAACCAAAACTGCCTGTTTTAGGACATTTCAGTATGATTATTATATATTTCCGCCAGGATACCACTGATAATACCGCTGCCAAAGCCTCGCGAGCTTAAGGCTCTAGCCATAGCAGCTCGTGCTTTTATATTATCCGGTGCATACTTCTTATCTTTGCGCCGCAGCACGCTTTGGGCAAAAGCCTGTGCCCTTTGCTCTTCCTCTGCGTGAGACAATTGATTGACGATAGCCGGTATCAAATCCTCGCGCACTTGTTTTTTCATTAAATCTAGACGCAAATGCTGACGGCCATAGTATTTCTTAGACAGCCAGTAATTATAGACCTTTTGGCCGAAACCTTCCTCATTGATAAAATTATAATCCAGCAACTTGCCCATAACCTTAGCTATAATAAGAGAGGGGCAGCCACGCAAGCGCAGCTTCCCCTCCAGGTCTTTTTGACTATAATCTCGGATGCTAAGGCGCTTCAAAGCATAATCATAAGCCTCCCGCTCTGTTAATAGAGCAGGCTGTTTTTTATTCGGCATCGCCAATGCCACCCGTCTTCTTAGCCGTAGCATCTTCAGCAGTTTCTACTACCGGACTTGGCAGAAGTACAGCTCGTACCTTCGCTTCAATTTCCTTGGCCGTATCAGGATTCTTGCGCAAGAAATCTTTGGCGTTCTCACGTCCCTGACCAATTCTCTCATCACCATAAGAGAACCAAGCACCACTTTTGTTAATAATGTTATATTCTACGGCAATATCTACTAGGCAACCCTCATGGGAGATACCCTCGCCATACATGATATCGAACTCAGCCTGTTTGAAAGGCGGTGCAATTTTGTTCTTAACAACTTTTACTCTGGTCCTGTTACCAATCATCTCATTGCCGTTCTTCAAAGTCTCAATACGGCGCACATCAAGACGAATAGTGGAATAGAACTTCAGCGCACGGCCACCGGTAGTCGTCTCGGGACTGCCAAACATGACACCGACTTTTTCACGTATTTGGTTGATAAATACGGCAGCGGTCTTAGATTTGGATAAAATACCGGTTAATTTGCGCAAAGCCTGACTCATCAAGCGGGCTTGCAAACCTACGTGAGCGTCACCCATTTCGCCTTCAATCTCTGCGCGAGGAACCAGAGCTGCTACAGAGTCTATGACCACGATATCAATAGCGCCACTACGTACCAGTGCGTCACAAATCTCTAGAGCCTGCTCGCCATTGTCTGGCTGAGAAATCAGCAGATTGTCTACATCGACACCCAGATGTCTAGCATATTCCGGGTCTAGAGCATGCTCCGCATCAATAAAAGCCGCGTAGCCGCCCATCTTCTGTGCTTCCGCAATCATGTGCAAGGCTACGGTAGTCTTACCGGAGGATTCAGGTCCATAAATCTCAATTACCCTGCCTCTGGGAATACCACCCACACCTAGAGCAACATCCAAAGATAATGCCCCCGTGGGAATAGTCTCTATATTCATCTTGGCACCAGCCTCACCTAATTTCATGATGGAGCCCTTACCAAAATCCTTCTCAATCTGTTTCATAGCCATATCTATGGCTTTTTGTTTATCTATTTCCATTGCCATTGCCAAATCCCTCCGTCTTCCATATTTGCTTGCTAACACCATTGTACAAACGGCTGTTCGATATGTCAAGTGCTTTTTTTATCTCGTAGCACTTGTAATTCAGTATTGGTGAATTTATAGGACTTGTTACAAAACTGACAATGAACTTCGGTTACGGCATCCTGAGACAACTCTTGCAAATCTTTGTCTTGCAGGGCTGCTAGAGTGTGGAGCACTTTCTCTCGGCTACAGCGGCATTTGACGCCCAGATAGTTGCTCTCTTTAATATTGACTTCCAGACCTGCGCCAATTTTTTTGATCATATCTTCAGGAGTATAACCTGCTTGCAGAAGCTCACTGACATAAGGCAATGTTAACACATTGTTCTCTAATTGGGCAAGCACTTCTTCCTTGGCGTCGGGCATGGCTTGGACAAAATAGCCGCCAGCCTCCTGCACTGTGCAGTCTTTCCCCACCAAAACGCCTAGTGCCACACTGGCCGGCGTCTGTTCAGATTGATAGAGGTATTGGGTCAAATCAGTGGCAATCTCGCCGTTAACCAGCTCACACATGCCGGTGAAGGGTTCACCCTGCGCCAGATAGCGCGTAACCAGAATCTGCCCTTGGCCGACACCACCACCTACGTCCAGCTTACCATTCTTGGGTGGTAGCATGACTTCCGGATGCTGCACATAGCCACGGACAAAATTCCCTTGGGCTTCTGCCACAATTGTACCCAAAGGACCATCGCCTTTAATCTGCACTGTAATGCACTCTTGCTCTTTCATGGTAGCGGCTAAGAGCAAAGCTCCTGTTACGGTGCGTCCCAAAGCTGCAATCGCCAGCGGTGAGCACTTATGTATTCTATTGAGTTTTTCCACCAAATTAGTGGTGGAGAGGGCGTAGACGCGTACACCCTCGATAGTTCCTTTGACTAAAATATCCTTCATTCAGCTCACCTTAAATATTCTTAACCAGATTGACCATCTCGATAGCACTCATAGCTGCATCTGCGCCTTTGTTACCTGCCTTGGTGCCAGCGCGCTCTACCGCTTGCTCAATATTCTCCGTGGTCAATACACCAAAAGCGATAGGCACCCCTGTAGTCAAATTAAGCGCACCAATACCCTTGGACACTTCGTTGCAGACATAATCAAAATGCGGCGTTGCTCCGCGGATAACGGCACCCAAGCAGACAATAGCATCATATTGCTTGCTTTCTGCTAATTTCTTGGCAGCATAGGGAATCTCAAAAGCCCCAGGCACCCAAGCTACGGTCAAATCATCGTCGGCAGCACCATGTCTCACTAAGGTATCTACTGTTCCAGACAGCAATTTACTGGTAATAAACTCGTTAAATCTAGCTACTACAATGGCAACTTTCAAGCCCTCTGCACTTAATTTTCCTTCTAATATTTTCATTTTAGTTCCTCCTAATATATTTTTATGATGCTTATTTTATTCGAAAACATGACCCATTTTCTCTACTTTGGTGTGTAGATAATGTTTATCGAAGGGATTATCGGGAATAACAATAGGTACTCTGTCAGTCACAGTGATACCATAACCGGACAAGCCCGCTCTCTTGGCAGGATTATTAGTAATTAGGCGGACGGTTGTAAGTCCCAAGTCATCAAGAATCTGAGCTCCTAGGCCATAATCACGCAAATCAGGGGCAAACCCCAACCGCACATTA
>JAQUUF010000141.1 GCA_028693975.1 Acidaminococcaceae bacterium | reverse complement strand
AAAGATGTACCGGCGGGACAATATAAGCTCTTTAATCTACCTAAGAATGTGGGAGCTAATCGTCCACCGCGTGTAGTTTTTGATATACCCAATGGTGTTTTGCGTAAGGAAGTAGCTACCAACAATAATAAAGGGGAAACTGTCTATAAGAAGATTATTCCTACTTACCAAGTTGCCGGTGGCATTCGCGGCAAGCGTATCACCCTAGACCCCGGTCATGGCGGTAGTGACCCTGGCTGTCACGGTATTAAGGGAACGCAGGAAAAAGATGTGACATTGCCCATCTCCATGAAGGTTAAAGAGCTCTTGGAGAAAAAAGGCGCTATAGTGTCTATGACACGTACTACCGATGTGGATGTTTACGGGCCTGATGCTACAGACAGGCAAGAGTTACAGGCTCGCGTCGATGTAGCAGAGAATAATAAAGCTGATTTGTTTGTTAGCTTGCATATTAATGCGAGTCCTAATCGTGAAATAGGTGGTTTCTCAACCTACTATAATCCTAAGACTAGGTACGATTATACGCTGGCTGAATGTATTCAAAAGAGCTTGATGAAGACCAGCAATCTGGAAGACTTGGGCGTGCGCCAAGCGAACTTCTACGTTAATAAACGCTCCAGTATGCCGGGAGCGTTGGCAGAGTTGTTGTTCTTGTCTAACCCACGAGAAGAAAAGCTTTTGCGTAGTAATTGGTTCCGCAATAAGATTGCTGCTGCGGTAGCAGACGGTATCGAAGATTTTTACAAAAAGATGTGAGGTGAGGAATAATGCGAAAAAATAAAGTAATTTCCTTACTGCTCGTTTTATTTGTAGTCTGTGCAATGAGTGTGAGTGGTTGTGATAATAAGCCATCTGCGCAGACAACACCAGGCCAGACGACAACAGATGGACAAAAATCTAGTGTTGCTCAAATCAAGGAGAAGCATATTCTCTATAGGATGCCGCAAAATGGCACTCAATATTTGTTGGCAGAGAAGGTTGATGTTACGACCAGTGCTGGCAAGCAGGCACTAGACACGGCTAAGGCCCTAGTGGAGACTCAACCAGCTAAAGCAGTTAAAGCTACATCTGCCTTCCCGGCAGGGACCAAGGTCCTGAAGCTTACGGTGCAAGGTAGCTTGGCTACTGTTGATTTGAGTAAAGAGTTCTTGACTAAGGGACTGGGGGACTACCAACAGGCGATGATGGTCTATGCTCTGGTGAATACTCTGACCGAGTTCAAGGATATCAAACAAGTACAGATTATGGTGGAGGGCAAAAAAGTAGAAATACTGGGACAATTAGACTTGTCTGAGCCGCTGACTCGCAACAAAACTTATTTAAAATAAAGCTCAAGACAGAATCTGCGGATTCTGTCTTTTTTTCTTAGATAAAAGTTGACTAGCGTTACACACGGTATTATAATATTCTGTATACATAAAAAAACTGTATACTTTTAAATTTGGAGGGGTAAAAATGGCTATCAAATTTGCCAAGCGCATGGAGCGCATGCAAGCATCTGAAATTCGTGAATTATTAAAACTGACTCAACAACCCGATATTATTTCTTTCGCTGGTGGACTACCGGCTCCGGAATTATTTCCTGTTGAAGAGATTGCCCAAGTCTCCCATGATTTGGTACTCAAGGAAGGGCGCCAATTACTGCAATATGCTACCACTGAAGGACGTCCTACGCTACGTGCTAAGATTGCCAAGAGAATGAAGGATAAATACAATACAGAAGTTACTCCGGATGAGATTTTGATTACTACCGGTTCCCAGCAATGTTTGGACTTTGCCGGCAAATTATTCTTAGACCCGGACGATATAGTTTTGTGCGAATCCCCTTCTTATCTGGGGGCCTTGAATGCTTTTAATGCCTATGAGCCTAAGTTTATTGAAGTGCCTACTGACGATGGTGGTTTGATTCCCGCTGAGTTAGATAAAATTTTAACCAACAATCCTCGTTGTAAGTTTATTTATGTTATTCCTGATTTCCAGAATCCTACCGGTCGTACTTGGAGCATGGAGCGTCGTCATGCTTTTATGGAAGTTATTAATAAGCATGAATTGCCTGTACTAGAGGACAATCCTTATGGTGAATTGCGTTACGAAGGAGAAATTCTTCCTTCTTTGAAATCTATGGATACCAAGGGCTTGGTAATGTTCTTAGGCACTTTCTCCAAGATATTCTGTCCCGGACTGCGTTTGGGCTGGGTAGCTGCTAAGCCTAAGATTCTCTCTGAGTTTATCAAGATTAAACAAAGCGCCGATTTGCATACTTCTAATTTTGACCAAGGCATAGCTGATGCTTACATTGAGAACTATGATTTGGATAAGCATGTAGTTGAGATAAGGGCTCTCTACAAAAAACGTCGTGATGTTATTTTGCAAGCTATGGAAGAATATTTCCCCGCTGGTACCAAATGGACGCACCCCGAAGGCGGCTTATTCTTATGGCTGACTTTCCCCGCAGGTGTCAGTGCTGCCAAAGTATTTGCCAAATGCATTGAAATGAAGGTAGCCGGCGTTACCGGCGACGCATTCTTCCCCAATGAGAAGACTGACCGCAATATGCGTATTAATTTCTCTAATATGTCCGAAGAACGTATTGTCGAAGGCATTAAACGTATGGCTTTGGCCATCAAAGAATGCACTAAATAAGTATTTGTTAGTAGAGAGGACGGAATCCACCGTTCTCTCTATTTTTTGTGCTATAATATTAAGGACTATTTAAAGAAGGATGAGGTCTATTATGGCAGATAAATTTTTATTAATTGATGGCAGCAGCCTTATTCATCGGGCTTTTTTTGCTTTGCCGCCTTTGACCAATAAAAAAGGCGTAAATACCGGTGCGGTTTATGGTTTTTGCAATATGTTGTTGAAGCTATTGCTAGATATCCAGCCTCAATATGTGGCGGTGGCATTTGATAGATCAAGAAAAACCTTCCGCACGATTAAATATGAGCAGTATAAGGCTCAGCGTAAGCCTACGCCCAGTGAATTATCTGAGCAATTTCCTTTGACCAAAGAGCTCTTGACGGCACTAGGCATCAAGGCTTTTGATGTAGAAGATTATGAAGCAGATGATATTATCGGTACCTTGGCCAGTAAGTCACCCAAAGATGTAGAGGTGGCTATTGTGACTGGGGATAAGGACGAATTCCAGCTAATTGATACCAATGTCAAGGTCTACTTCACGAAGAAGGGCATCAGCGAGCTACAGGTCTATGATGAAGCTCAGTTTGCTCAAGATTATGCAGGACTGAAACCCAAGCAGATTATTGACCTCAAAGGGTTAATGGGTGATACTTCAGATAATATTCCCGGTGTCCCCGGGGTAGGTCCCAAGACGGCACTCAAGTTAATAACAGAATACCAAAGCGTAGAGAATGTTTTGGCTCATATAGACGAGGTAGGAGGCAAGAGCTTAAAGGAAAAGCTTAACGCTAACCAAGAGCAGGCACTGCTCTCCAAGGAGTTGGCTACGATTTGCCTGACAGCGCCGATAACGACGCAATTGGAAGAATACAAGCTCACAGGAATGACTGCTACAGCAGGAGAACTGATACAAGATTTGGGTTTCCGTAACCTAGGCGCTAGGTTTGCAGCTGTCTTAGGCAGTGCTACTCCGGGAGAGACGGCAGCAACGGATGCTCTGGCTGGTGGCTTGTTTGGGGTGAGTGAAACAGCCCCAATACAGAAGTGGCCTCAGGTCTTGGTACAGACTGCGTCGCAAGCCCAAGATGTATTGACGCGAATTACGCAGAGCGATGCGGCCGTGCCCTTGACCTACCAAGTCCAAGGAGTAATCCCGACTCTAGCACTGACAGAAGTTCAAATCGCTTGGGAGAAGACTATATATGTGTTTCAAGAACGTTTGGTCAGCATGGAGCCAGTGTATAGTTATCTGGCGGCGCCCGCCGCTAAGATTTGCTGTGATTGCAAGGAGCTCTACAAAGTTGGCCTCTGCCAGAAGTTTGTCGTCCAAGGTATCAAGGTAGACTTGGCTTTGGCAGATTATCTCTACGAAGCTGGGGAGAGTTCTTACAGCCTGACTGCCTTGAGTGAGCGTTATCTTGCCGCTAATTGTGGTGGTACGGTGCAAGATCTGGCGTCACT
>JAQUUF010000140.1 GCA_028693975.1 Acidaminococcaceae bacterium | reverse complement strand
AGGCAGTATTTAAGAATGCTTTTTGATAATAAGTACAACTGTCTTGGAAGGCTGCAAGTAACTCATCAGTTGCTAGAAGATTATTGTTTTGAGAACTTAAGAAGAGAATGCTCCTTTTCTTGATAAAAACAGCTAAACAACTAAGCAATCTAACAGTAAATTCCCTCTCTGGCACAGTTAAATCTTGAGTTTGTAATTTGGTTACGAGAATTTTGATTTTAGCTCTTTTGGCGGCAATTATTTTTTCTAGCTCGCGGAACAGGCTGTCTTGCAATTTTAATTCCAGCATATGTCCTTGGATTTTCTTTTGGTATTGCAACAAGCTATTGTATCTTTTTAGGGCTTCTTTATTCAGAGATAGTTCATGGTTAACACGATTGATGGCAGTTATATCCTCCTGCCACACTAGTTTGCCGCTCTCTAGAGTATTCAAGTGCAACCTAGTATCGGCATCAATAGGTAGCTTGGAGGCGGAATCATAGATAATAGCACCCTGCTGGTTCTGTATTTGCATAGATAAGCCTGAATAATAAAAAGCAGTATGGTACCCTTTGTTGGAGGGAAGTATGCCGGCATAATCAGCGGCTAGAAGGAAAAATAAAAAACCGATATTAGTTAGAAAAGTTGTCTCTGTATTGCGGGCTCCTAGCCAATTGAGGTTGTAGCACAGATGATAGAATAATTCCAGAACCAAAATACTACTCGGTAAAAATAGTTTCCATGTCGCAAATTTACTTCGGACGTTTTTTTTGAGCAAGATTATTAGTACGGCAACAAATTGTCCGGCTGCTAGTAGCTTGATGGGCAGATTAAGCACGCCGTAAGAAAAAGAGCTGTCGCCAGGAAGATTAAGAGAAGAAATTTGGGCAAAAAGGCCATGGAGGTCATTGGTGAGAACAATAATAAGGCAGAAGGCATCCAGGTAACAAAGCTGCTTCCACCAGGTGGGCGTTCTTTTTTCTTTGAGAGAGGAGCCAGTATAATAAGCGACTAGTAAGCAAGCAAGACTCAAACCGAAAAAGCAGGGGTAAAAGGCATACCACAAATAGCGCACTAAATAAACGTCTTCAATTGAAGCTTCCAATTTAACAATCCGTATTAAAGAAAATAGAAGCATGATAGCTTCCAAAGCAAGCAAGGCTCGTTGGAGTCGTGGACGTGTTGTACGCCGATATATATAGCCAAATACTAAAACAATAAGCACTAACAAAATAAGATAACTCACTAGATGCTCATAGCCATCGGCTGTGGTCCATTGGCGCACCTCGTGAACATTACGCCGCACACTGGCGATAAAGTTGTGAATATAAGCATTAGTTGCTACAGGGTCGGTGAAGGTAGTATTAGGCTCGGCAGAGGTTAGATTGGGTAATGGTGTTTGGGTTATGAGGCCATAAGTAAGCGTGAGTGAGCCTTCGCGAGGCTCAATGATGGTCAAAGAACGACCGCTGCTCTGCTTAGCCAGCGCTCTGCTTTTGAACATGAATTCCACAGGGAAGATATCTTTGGTAGAATACGAGCTACCAGGGATATATTCGGTTTGGTTATCAACTACCATTAACCGATTATCGTTCCACAGTTTGTTTAATAAAATGAGAGTATCATCCAGTGAGTCTCCACCCATACCTTGTGTAAAAGCGAGGCAACTATAGGCACAATCTGCATAATCTGTATTTAGACCCAGTACGGCGTGGCTATTATAGAAGTCCTGCCAGCTGCGAATATCGTCGTGACAGAGTTTAGGGTCTACAACGATGACTACCTGCTCTTGGCGCTCCGGATACCAGTAGATTTCCACATTCGCTTCTTGCAAAAGAGCAGCTTGATAGGCATAACCACTAGCGGCAGAGCAAAGACGCAACAGTAATAAGCAGCAAAATAAAGGCAAAAGGGCGCAAGAAAATAGAAGCCGATACAGAAATGTTTTTTGCTGAAGTTTGTCTAGAATTGCGCTCATTTGCCTTCGCCTGCCTAAGAGATGGAATAACCCCATTTAATTACTGCTAGTAATATTAATTAAATGATACCATAAAAGATTATAATATAGTGTTTTGTCAGAATTATTATATAATTTTTTCTCCAAGCTTGCTATCTGAGTTTTGGATAGAGTACAATTATAACAATCAAAAGCATCTGGGGGTGGAATGATGATTAGGGGAATTATCATAGGTACATTTTGTGCTTTGCTGCCTTTAAATTTGGCCTTGGCAGATGGGGATAAGGCTAAGATGGGTAAGGCTGTACAAATGAGTACAAGCACAACTAGAAACGTTGTGGAAGACAAAAATCTTGATGAGGGACATCTTAAGGAAGACTATGACAAGGATGCTAAGAAAAAATTAGTGTTTAATGGTACTTTTCGTTATTTGTATGGACAAGGCCGCATGGAAGGCAAGCTCCTGGGCCGTCCTATCAAAGAAAAGATTATTTTGCCTACTTGGCGGACTAGGCTCTATGCTACTTACAAACCGGATGAGCATTGGAGCGTCGTCGGTGCGATAGAGGATAATCGCGTACTTAACGACCATACTATGGATGATACCGTGCACTGGCATAGAGGGTATGTAGAAGGCATTTATCCGAAAACAAAGATTTTGGCCGGACGCTTTGGCTACAAGCTAGCTAGAGGCAATCTCATGGATACTAGCGCAGATGGAGTGAGGCTTAGATTCGGTGAAGCAGAGAAAAATGTAACTATATTTGGCGGACGCATTCTCTCCGAGGAAGATAGACGAGAAGGCTACATTCTTAATGCCTATAATGTCTGGGACAATAAGATAATCACAGAGGCGGCTTATCTGCAATTTAAGAACAGGGCCAACCCCAAGCGCAAGTGGAGTGAGCAAAAAATTCTCTCCGGCACCATAGGCTATAGATTTGCACCGGATGTGTTTCTGACGACGGAGTTCATCAGAAGTAAAGGCAAGGATAGAGATAGAGAAGTTGAAGCTCAAAGCGGTTATGTAGTCAATTTTAATTGTGGCGACTATGATTATACCAAGAAAGGCAGCAATAGATTACGCTTGCGCTATTACCACCAACCCCAATCTTCCATCATCGTACACACGATGAATGGTTATCCGGGCTTCTTTGATGTGGCAGACCAACACTTGGGCATTCGAGGCTGGGGGCTGTGCTGGGACTATGTCTTGACCAAGGGCGTGCTACTTACCTTAGAAGGCTATGATTTGAAAAATCTTTATAATACTGCCTTTGCTGATGACTTCCGCGAAAGAATTATCGGTGGCAGCATTACTTTTGCTTTTTAAAGATTGGAAACAGGGACAGGCACCTTTTCTAGAAGATAGTTAGCTATTGACTAGAAAACAGACTGTCCCTGTTTCTAATTATGTCCTCTCCTTGTTTTAATCTTACAAGTTTAGTATAATATAATATCAAGTGAAAATTAGGAGAAACTATGAGCAAATACTATCATATTATTAATTACGGTTGTCAGATGAATGAGAGTGATTCGGAGCATTTTGCAGGTCAGTTGGTTGATTTGGGCTACGAATATACTGCTGATTATGAGCTGGCCGATGTTATTGTTATTAATACCTGTTGCGTGAGAGAAAGTGCCGAGAAAAAAATTTTGGGCAAAATAGGCGAGCTGAAGCACGTGAAGGAGCGTCACCCTAACAATGTTATTTGTTTGGCTGGTTGTATGGCTCAAAAAGACGGTGCTGCTTTATTAAAAAAATATCTACAGCTGGATTTGATTATCGGAACTGCTTACGTGAATAATTTCCGTGCGGCTTTGGAGGATTTTTTGGCAAATCGTACCAAAGAAATATATTCAGAGCAAAAAGCTACGTTAGATGAATTTAATGGTAATTTTGTACGCAAGAGCAGTTACGCGGCTTGGATACCTATTATGTACGGTTGCAATAATTTCTGTACCTATTGTATTGTTCCCTATGTTAGGGGGCGGGAGAGAAGCCGCAGTCATGCAAGTATCATCGCAGAGATTAATAGAGCAGTAAGTGAAGGCTACAAGGATATAACCTTGTTAGGTCAAAATGTTAATTCGTATGGCAAGGATATTGGCGTTACTTTTGCTGAGCTCTTGCAAGCGGTTGATGCTGTTGCTGGTGTGGAGCGTATT
>JAQUUF010000139.1 GCA_028693975.1 Acidaminococcaceae bacterium | reverse complement strand
TTTAGCATGAATACTATTACCAGACATTTGATTCTTAGTATTTTTAGCCGCGATATTAACCAACGCAAGATTAGAGATTTGCGTGACCAGTACTTGCTCAATCATGATGCTTTGACGGGTGTTTATAACAGACGTTATTTCCAAAGAGAAGTGCAAGAGCAATTATTGTGTATGATGCCTTCTGATTGTGCGATTTTAACTATTTTTGACCTAGACAATTTCAAGTTTGTTAACGACCATTATGGACATAAGCAAGGGGATAAGGCTTTAGGCATGTTCAGCAATATTTTGAAGAAGTCCTTCCGCAAGGAAGATCTGATTTGCCGTTTAGGCGGGGATGAATTTGCTGTTTTTGCCCGTGGAGTGGATGATGCGATGCTCCACGAGAAATTCCAGATGATTAACGAGGAACTCAAGCTAGCGTTTAAGGACTGGGAGACGTTGATTACTTGCAGTGCCGGTGTTGCTAAGATACCGGAGAGCGGCACAGAGTTTGGTACATTGTATGTCAAAGCCGATAATGCCTTATATAAGGTTAAAGGCAATGGTCGCAATGGTTTTTGCGTATCGGAAGAATAAAAAGAGGAACTGTAGCGCTAGGTTAGTTAACCTGCGTTGCAGTTCCTCTTTGCATGTTCTTAAATAATCTTTGGGTGGTTGCTATTTGGTGAGTGCTGCAGCAATACCGGTAAGCGCAGCTAATACTTTAGGTGAGAGATTAGCCAAGGGGTCGCCGGCGTCGTCAGCATCGACTACTTGAGCGTCCAAAGGAATTTTACCTAAGAAGGGCAAGCCTTTTTCTTGGGCGAGCTTTTCGCCGCCGCCGCTTTTGAAGATATTGTGGACGGCCCCACAGTTGGGGCAGACAAAACCACTCATGTTCTCCACCAGACCTTTGATGGGTACTTGGGCCAATTGGCAGAAATTAATAGATTTGCGCACATCGGCTAAGGCCACATCTTGCGGCGTAGTGACAATAATAGCTTCGACCCCGGGAATAGTTTGGACTATGGTCAGAGGCTCGTCGCCGGTACCGGGAGGGCAGTCAATCAATAAATAATCCAGATCAGACCACATAGTATCCGCTAAGAATTGACGGATAACGCCGATTTTGACAGGCCCGCGCCAAATCAAGGCGGAATCTTCTTGGGCCAAGAGACCTTGCACGGTCATGACCTCTAGGTTCTCACTGTATTTGTAGGGTATCATCTTGTCCTCGATGGCATTAAGGGGAATGCCGGTCAGCCCCAAAATACCAGCGATACTGGGACCATGCAAGTCTACGTCCAACAGACCAACGTGGTAGCCTTGCTGGTTGAGCAGAACTGCCAAATCAGCAGCGACAGTGCTTTTGCCCACGCCGCCTTTGCCACTCATAATAACATACTTGTGCTTCACTCTTGCTAGAAATTCACTAATCGCCTGGTCTTGTTTGCTAGGACCTTGGTCGCAGCTGGAGCAGGCACTCTTATCTTGACAATTTTCGCAATCCATTTTATGCCTCCTTAAATAGTTCACAAACTTATTATAATTAATTTTGCTTATTATAGCAAATTTTGGGGTATAATTAGTTACATATAGTTTAGGAGGGATTTGCAGATGAAGAAATTACAAAGGAAAGTATTAACAGGGTTGCTTACAGTAGCTCTTTGTGCTAGTGCCTCTTTGGGTTTGGCCGAAGACACTATTGTGCCACCGGAGAGTACTTCTGTAGCGACTATGCCCAGTACTGGTAATGATGCCTCCAGTGGTGTTAAAATTTATAAACCCAATCGCGGACCTTTGACTGATGGCGAGCTTTTCGTTAGCGAGATGGTAACCAAAGATAGCAAGGTTATTTTCGCCAATGGCAAAAAAGAAGACTGGGTCTGGCATGGCGATAACGGCTATCCGCAGGGCATGGGGTTTACCACTATTGCGAATATAACTAGCAATTTGCCGGAAACAGCGACAATAGACCGTATGGGTGGTGTTCCTACGAGAGAGCAATCTTTGCAGGATGCCAAGACTAAGTATTCTATTGCCTCTTATGGCAAGAAGCTAGTCCTCTATGGTACAACTGGTCCCAGCGCGGCCAAAACAGATATTAAATTTCTTAAGGCAGAGCTGTTTGGTCGGTTGTTGAATGTAACAGTTGGCTTGACGGATGCGGAGAAGAATCAACCTTTGACCATGAATTTAATCTATCCCGAAGCCGTGGAGACAATTTCTCTGCGCAAATTGCCCAAATATGGCAATCTTAGAGTAAGGTATGTGGATGTGCAGGGACGCACTTTGCAAATAAACGATGTGGATTTGGGGAAATAACTAATGGATGTAGGCTTGTTGGGCATCACTAGCTTGGCGGTCTTTTTGGCTACGGTTTTTCAAGCTGTGGCAGGGTTTGGGTACGCTATCGTTGGCGTACCCATTTTGTCACCCATTTTGGGACCGAAGGCAGCCGTTATATTTTTATTAATCAGCGGTACCTATATGCGTGGCTCCATGCTGTATATGCTACGCAAGCAGGTTTCTTTTGCCCGCATTAAAAATTTCTTTGCCGGCGCGCTTATAGGTGTAGTGCCAGGTGGATTGGTGCTGAAATCAGTCAGTGTTGCTACGCTTAATATTATTTTGGGGGCAACTCTTATTCTGGCTGTGACCTTGCTGAGTTGTCACTTACGGTGGGAGACTAAGCATAAAACTTGGGAGCAGATAGCGTTTGGTGTTGTAGGAGGATTCTTTACAGCTGCCACCGGGGTGGGAGGACCGCCGCTGGCGCTGTATATGCTCAATGCCCAAAAGGATAAACAAGAAGCTCGGACAGATTTGATATTTTATTTTGTTATTTGTAATTGTTGGACTTTGCTCAGCGGCTTAGTCATAGGGAATGTTGCCTGGCAGGATTTTGTGGGCTTACCCTTGTGGACCTTACCGGCAGCTTTTTTGGGAATGTGGGTGGGAGAGAAGATTTTTCATCGCATTAACCAACATTTGTTTAATCGGATTGCCTTACTGGCGATCTTGCTTAGTGGCCTTACCATGCTATACAAGGGCGTAAGTTTGTAATATTATTTACAGGTTTTACGGTTTGGCGTCGTGCGCAATAGAAAGTGTAAACTTTTTCTTGACAATAACGGCGAGTTTAGTGTATTATGGCTCCAATGTATTTAAAAACTAATAGGCGGCGCAAATGATGACTTCACAGAAGCAAGCATGGCAAACTGCATACGGCTTTACTTTTAACCAAGGCTATTATTACTTTAGCGTTGGTTACTTTGGCTATGCAAAATTCCATGCAAGTGTTTCCGCGAAGAGCAATCGTCAGTGTAGACGGTAGTAGGTTTTACTACAGTTTACTCAACTGGTACCTGATGCAGACTCCTTGTGAGTCTGCTTTTTTTATGCCTAAAAAACAAAGGAGAGAGTGCAAATGATTATTGTCTTTAGACCAACAGCTACCGAGGGAGAAAAATCTAGGATTAAAAATCAGCTATTAAAAGAGGGGTTCCAAGTACACGAGAGTACTGGTGTGAATATGAGCTTGTTCGGCATCGTCGGTGATACTACAGCTCTAGACCCCCGTCGCATTACTGTTAACGATTGTGTGGAGAAGGTCATGCGGGTGCAGGAGCCTTTTAAGCGGGCCAATCGTATGTTCCATCCGGAGAACACCATCGTCGATGTCAGCGGTGTGAAGATTGGCGGCAAGAAGCTGGCCATTATCGCCGGCCCCTGCTCCATTGAGACAGACGAGCAGATGCACACGGTAGCCAGTGCGGTGCAAGAAGCCGGCGCCACCTTGCTGCGCGGCGGAGCCTTCAAGCCTCGTACTTCGCCCTACTCCTTCCAAGGACTGAAAGAAAAGGGCCTGGAGATGCTGGAAAAGGCGGGTACGAACAATAATCTCCCCATCGTGACGGAGATTATGAGCGCCGACAAGATAGAAGAATTTGTGGGCAAGGTAGACATGATTCAAGTCGGTGCCCGCAATATGCAGAACTTCGAGCTGTTGAAGGAGCTGGGCAAGACCAATGTACCCATTCTCTTGAAGCGCGGCTTGGCAGCGACTATAGAAGAATGGCTTATGAGCGCCGAATATATCATGAGTGGCGGCAATGAGAATGTAGTGCT